>CAKVCR010000179.1 GCA_934725835.1 uncultured Odoribacter sp. | reverse complement strand
GCTTTAAGAAGACGTTGTTTGAATTGGCTTCGGGATAGGCAAGTGGAGGCTGAATTTAGAGAAACGTACCACGAGTTGGTCGATGAAGTGGATTTCACCAATCGTGTTGTAGAAGAGGAAATTCAAAGAATCGTTTTGCGAAAAGTGGCTCTTTTGCCGGGTGAACAACGCCGTGTGGTGGAATTGCATCTGGCCGGAAAGGATAATGCTGAAATTGCAGAGGTGTTGAAAATTTCTGTCAATACAGTACGTACTCATAAAGCGCGGGCCCGCAAGACTTTAAAGGATTATTTCGATCATCTTTTCATGTTTTTGTTCCTTGGTGGAATATAATTTTTGATTTTTTTCTCTTTTCTTGTCGTCCTGATGAGTCTGTGTCGTGTTTTATAGTAAAAGGAATACAGCAATGGATCTTGAATATGAAATATATTTGGTTGAAAAATTTCTGAATCATACTCTGACAGAGGATGAAGAGAGTGCATTTCAACAGTGGTTAGATAAGGATGCCAGAAACAGGCATTTGATTGAGCGTCTTCAAAAAAAAGAAGGAATTCGAGAACGGATGGATTATTTTCAGCATGTAGATGAGGTGAAGGGATGGTCTGAGATAAAACGTCAATGTGGGTTTCAGAAAGAAAAGAAGTTCTTTTTGAAAAATATAATCCGCTGTGCTGCAATGTTTGCAATTATAGCAGGCACTTATTGGTTGTTGCATAGCAGAGAAAATCAAAAAGTGGAGCAGGAGGATGCTGTAAAAATTGAAACACAAAATGCCGGAACACGAGTGGTGGTGGAGTTGGCCAATGGAGAACATTTGGTTTTAGGCGATTCTTCAGATTTTAAACAGGGTGAGTTTGAAGGGGGAAATTTTGTGGAGGCTAAGGAGGGATTGACGTTTAGTGCCCAGACACTGGAATGTCAGCAGACTAAAATGAATCGGATTGTTGTGCCGCGAGGGGATGAATACCGGATTGTTTTGTCTGACGGTACCAAGGTCTGGTTGAATGCTGATACGTATTTGGTGTTCCCTTCAGCATTTGATAAGTGCGAAAGAGCGGTGGAGGTGCATGGCGAGGCTTTTTTTGAAGTGATGCCCAATGAAAAATGGCCGTTTGTTGTCAAAATGGATAAAAGTATAGTTAAAGTATTGGGGACTTCCTTTAATGTAAATACATATAATCAGCGTAATGTTACGACTTTGGTTGAAGGTTCCGTAGAATTGGGAATGAGGCAGGGTAATTGTCAATTGAAGCCTGGAGAACAAGGGGTGGTGGAGAATGGAAATGTTGCAGTGGCTTCTGTGGACGTGCGTGAATACACCTCTTGGAAGGACGGTATTTTTGTTTTTCGTAATCGGCGGTTGGAGGATGCTATGACAATATTGGCGAGATGGTATGACATAGAGGTGTTCTACCAGAATGAAAGGGTGAAAAATTTGCATTTTACCGGTAATATTAAAAAACATTCCAACGTAAGCAAGCTGTTGAAGTTTTGGGAGGAGACAGGATTGGTTGGGTTTGAGATAGAAGGAAAGACGATAAGGGTTATTGAGAAATAATTAATTATAATTTAGTAATGGTAAAACAACAACAATTACGCTTCCTATGGAATCGTACGCTAAAAAAAAGTTTGAGGGTGATGAAGTTGACCTGTTTGTTATTATTGGTAGGTATTCTCCATGTTAGTGCCGGTGTCAAGGCGCAAGAGGGAGCAATATCATTAAGTGTTAAGAACGTTTCGGTGACAGAGGTGTTCGATTTGATTGAGCAATCATCCAATTATACGTTTATGTATAATTGGATGATTGCAAATTTGGATAAGGTGTCTATTTCCGGAACAAACAAGACTATCACAGAAGTGTTGAATATTTGCTTGAAAAATAGCGGATTATCTTGGAAAGTGATAGATGATGTGATTGTACTGAACAAAATTACAGATCGGTCGCAGGCTCCCGGGGTGATAAAAATAGAAGGTGTCGTTAAGGACAAAACCGGAGAGTTTTTGCCGGGAGTGTCAGTGCTGTTGAAAGGAACTACTTTAGGTGCAGCAACAGATATTGACGGTAAATTTACCTTGTCAATCCCCGAAGGACAGCCGGTGGTTTTGGTGTTTTCATTTGTCGGAATGAAGACGAAAGAGATGGCATATAATGGAGAGCCGACACTGACTATCGTGATGGAGGAGGAAGCTGAAGAGATGGAAGAAGTGGTTGTGAATGGTTATTTTACCAAGAGCAAGTCTAGCTTTACCGGTAATGTGGTAGCTGTGACAAAAGATGAACTGGCTAAGGTTTCTTCCAATAATCTACTGACAGCTTTGCAGGTGTTTGATCCTTCATTCCGTTTAAAGGAAAATACGGAATTGGGCTCTAATCCTAATTCTCTGCCTAATTTCCGTATCCGAGGTAATTCAGGTTTCGGAACAGAGGCTTTGTCTGAGTCGAATTTGAAGAACGACCCCAACCTGCCTACTTTTATTTTGGATGGTTATGAGGTGAGTGTTGAGAAAATATTTGACCTGAATTTGGATCGTGTGGAGAGCGTCACTATTTTGAAAGATGCTTCTGCAACTGCTATTTATGGTTCTCGTGCTGCTAATGGTGTTGTTGTTGTTACGACAAAAGCTCCTAAAGCTGGCGAATTGACTGTATCTTATAGTTTGAATATGGCGATTGCTGCTCCGGATTTGTCAGATTACCATTTGTTGAATGCTAAAGGAAAATTAGAAGCAGAATCATTGGCAGGTAGATATGTTCATTCTGATCCTAAATATCAGCAATTATTGGATTTGGATTATGCAGAGCGATATAAAAATATACAACAGGGAATTGATACCTATTGGTTGTCTCAGCCTTTGCGTACTGCTGTAGGGCATAGACATACGTTGTATGTTGAAGGTGGAGATGAAGCAGTGCGTTACGGTATTGATTTAAGTTATCAGGGGAATCCGGGTGTTATGAAAGAATCAGCCCGCGACCGAATCGGATTGGGTTTTGTGTTGTCTTATAATTTGCATGACAAGTTTTTGTTCCGCAATAAATTATCTGTGGATAAGGTGAAATCCAAGGAGTCTCCTTATGGTACTTTTAGAGAATATGCAGAAGCAAATCCTTACTATTCTCCCTATACTGAAGAAGGCAAGTTGCAAGAAGTATATACCACTCATATGTCTTATTCTCAACCGTTGAAGAATCCTTTGTATGAGGCATCATTGAACAATCAGATTGCTTCGGATTATATGGAGTGGGCAGACAATTTTGATATTGATTGGTTTATTAATGACCATTGGCGTATGAAGGGGCGTGTGGCTTATACAGAACGCCGTGATAATAACAAAGAGTTTAAAGATCCAAGATCAGGGGTTTATAGTGGAAGTGACTATCAGACAGGTAATGGAGTGTTGAAAAAAGGACGTGCATATGTATATGACCAGCGAAGCTCGAATGTGGATGCGAATCTGGTGTTGACTTACAGCGGTCAGTTTGGAAATCATTTTTTGAATGGAGCGTTGGGAGGTAACCTGATACAGGATAAGTTTTCGAATGAGGGATATAGTGTTATAGGTTTCCCTTCTGGCAGTATGGATTATATTTCATTCGGTAAGGAGTTTGAAAGGCAGACAGCAGAAGGAGATGAGGGCGTTTCTAGGTTGTTGGGGGCTTTTTTGAATATCAACTATACTTGGAATAATATCTATATGTTAGATGTTTCAGGGCGTTTGGACGGTTCGTCTCAATTCGGTTCTGATAAGAGAATTGCTCCGTTTTGGTCTGCCGGTATCGGTTGGAATATTCATAACGAGAGTTTTTTCGAATCGGCTAAATCTATTGTCAATCATTTGAAATTGTCTTTTAACGTGGGTTCTTTGGGCAAGGCTTCTTTTGAACCGTATCAGGCACAGACGATGTTTCAATATTATAGGGGACAATGGTATGCCAATGGTGTCGGTGCAACTTTGGTCGGTATCGGCAATAAAGATTTGTCATGGGAAACAACGACCAGTTATGATGCGAATTTTGAAATCCAGTTTTTGGATAGCCGGATAAGTTTAAGCACTACTTATTATTACAAGAAGACCAAAGATTTGTTGTCAGATATCACTCTTCCTTTGTCTAATGGATTTGAAACTTATAAGGACAATTTGGGAAAATTGGAGAATAAGGGTTATGAATTGTCTTTACGAGCATGGCCGGTCAGGACCAAGGATTTGAATGTCAGTGTATATGCGAGCCTTGCTCACAATAAGAATGTTATCAAGGAGATTTCTCAGGGATTACAGAGCTATAATGATAATATAGATAAGGAACAGTCATCCAGTGCGGAAGAGTCCAGAAAACCGAGAGTCCAGTTTAAGGAAGGACAGTCAACAACAGCCATTTATGCTGTACGTTCGTTAGGTATCAATCCGGCAAATGGTAAGGAGGTTTATTTGGACCGTTTCGGGAATACTACGTACACATGGAATGCTTTGGATAAATTTGTGTGCGGCGATACAGAACCTAAAGTGTCCGGTTCATTTGGGGTAAATGGAGACTATAAAGGATTCAATTTGAGTTTGAATTTCTTGTATCAGTGCGGTGGACAGATTTATAATTCGACTTTGGTTAATCGGGTTGAAAATGCAAATCTACGTCTAAATGTGGATAAACGGGTATTGTCAGACAGATGGACAAAACCGGGAGATAAGGCTTTCTTCAAGAATATTAAAGATAATTCTGTTACACAGGTAACTTCCCGTTTTGTGGAAGATGAAAATTCTTTAGAGATGAAGTCAATATCATTGTCTTATACTTTCTCTAAAGAGATGCTGAAAAAATGTTTTATGGACAGATTGAAATTGACTTTCATGATGGAAGATCTTTTTAGAGTGGCAACTGTAAAGAGAGAACGTGGATTGGATTATCCATTTGCCCGTACATTCAATTTTGGACTTCAGGTTCAGTTTTAAGTAATAAATGAAGATAGATTATGAAACAATTGTATCAGAAATATAAATCGATTATTGTAGCTCTGCTGATAGGCGGTATGTCAACAAGTTGCAGTTGGCTGGATGTTACTCCACAGGCGCAGGTGAACGAAAAACAGATGTTTTCCAATCCGGAGGGATTTGAGCATGTCCTATTGGGAATTTACACCTCTATGACCCGGGAAAGTATGTATGGTCAGGATATGACTTTTGGTATGATGGATGTTGTCGGTCAGTATTATACCATCTATAAAAATCAGGATCATGCTTATTATTATATTTCTCAGTTAAATTATACGCATGAGCAGTTTTTGAACCATTCGCGTCAGGCTTGGTTGGATTGCTATAATTCAATTGCTAATTGTAATGTGTTGTTGGAGGCATTGAATGGGAAAGAGCCTTCTTTCTTTGACGGCAATAAATACCGTCTGATAAAAGGCGAGGCATTGGCATTGCGTGCTTATCTGCATTTTGATTTATTCAGAATGTTTGCTCCGGCATGGGAGAAAGCGAAAGATGTGTTGACAATTCCTTATGCAGATTCATTTACTAAAAAAATCCATGCTCAGCGCAAAGGGGAAGAGATTATCCGTAGAGTGGTTGCAGATTTGGATTCAGCAAAGAATTTGTTGAACGGTATAGATCCTGTGCAGGAAGATAGCTATAAGGTGATGGACAATCATTTTAATTCTCCGCAAGAGACCAGTGATCTGTTCTTGTCTTACCGTGGCTACCATATGAATTATTATGCCGTGTTAGGATTGTTGGCCAGAGTGAATTTCTATATCGGTAATAACAGTGAGGCTGCAGTTTATGCAGAACAGGTGATTGCAGCAAAGGAGGAGGGATATTTTCAATTTACTTCAGAGGCTGCGTTCAAGAATCCTCAGTCCAGTCGGGATGTTCAGCAAGCGAATGAGTTGTTGTTTGCGTTGAATGATGTCAAGGTTGTGAGCCGTTGGTTCAGCTTGAACAGTTCAGAAAACTCAGCGTTCCGTATAGTCAATAATAGTACATTTTATTCTAATGGCGATTTCCGTTTGAAATTGTTGGAAAATGTTACAGAAGAAGACAAGACTGCTTCGTTGAA
>CAKVCR010000178.1 GCA_934725835.1 uncultured Odoribacter sp. | reverse complement strand
AGATAAAGACTTTGTTTTATATCTTCCAAATCTTTTCGCATCTTTTTTCAAGAAATTTTTCAGAACTTGTTTTCAAACCTTCCGTCTCATCTGAGAAACTTTCGTTTTGAAAGCGGGTGCAAAAGTAATACTTTTATTTTTAACTCCAAACTTTTTGCAAAGTTTTTTTTGAAGTTTTTTTTTCGAAGCCTTTCGCCTTACACCATTCTGAAGAACTGTTGCTTTAGAAAACTCTCTGTAAATCAACTCTCCAACCCCTCTTACCTCCTCTGTTGCTTTAGGTGTCATTTCCTGATTGCGGGTGCAAAGATACACCCTTTTATTTCCTATTTCCAAATTTTTCTGACACTTTTTTCCAAGAAAATTGAAAGTTTTTCGTAATACATTGGTAATCAGATGCCGAAAAACGGCGCTTTTTTGAGCGCTGACTGCGATGTCTGCCGGCAGAAACGCTGTTTGAACCTCTCGGGACTGCAGATTCGGACACGTTCATGCCACAAACTCCCGTCTTTCGCCCCTATTTCCCTCTTCTCCCGCCTTAACATCACCCTCATCCGCCCCTTCCTCCTACCTCAACCCATGTCGTTCGGGTGAGCTTCGGATGAACTTCGGGTCAGAAACGGAGTAAGTCAAAAGGGGTGTAAAACATCGGCGGGACAGGAGTGGGAGCGTGTTCGGACACATACGGTATACATATATATAGTAAAGGGAGTAAAAAAAACGAATTACGCAAAAAAGCCCTATAAATATAAGTGTTGTAAAGATGATTTTGTATATTTGTGGCTCATAGAAAAAGAGAGTAATTAAATTATGGCACAAAGTCCTTCCATACCAAAAGGTACCAGAGATTATTCACCGGATATTATGGTGAAACGCAATTATATATTTGACACCATTAAAAGTGTATTCAAATTATATGGCTATATGCCGTTAGAGACTCCAGCCATGGAAAACCTATCTACACTGATGGGGAAATATGGAGAAGAGGGAGACAAATTATTGTTCAAAATATTGAATTCCGGAGACTTTATCGGTAACATCCCGGACAATGAACTATTGGAGCGTAACAGCATCCGTCTGACCAACAAGATATCAGAAAAAGGATTGCGCTACGACCTGACGGTTCCCTTTGCACGCTTCGTTGTGCAACACCAGAGCGAACTGACATTTCCTTTCAAACGCTATCAGATACAGCCGGTATGGCGCGCAGACCGTCCCCAAAAAGGACGCTACCGTGAGTTCTACCAATGCGATGTGGATGTCGTAGGCAGCAATTCCCTGCTGCACGAAGTGGAACTGATTCAGATGGTGGACGAAGTATACCGCCGTTTGAAAATCAACGTGCGTCTACTCATCAACAACCGTAAAATTCTTGCCGGTATTGCAGAAACCATCGGCTATCCCGACAAACTAATTGATATCACCGTTGCCATCGACAAGATGGACAAAATCGGATTGGAGAACGTCAATGCCGAACTGAAAGAGAAGGGCATCTGTGACGAAGCGATAGAGAAGTTGCAACCGATACTGAACCTGCAAGGCAGCAACCTCGAAAAGCTGGAACAACTACGCACGGTGTTAAAGGAGAGCGAGGTCGGATTGAAAGGCATTGAAGAACTGGCTACCGTGTTCGGCTATTTGGACGGTCTACAAATCGGGACGGAAATCAAACTCGACCTGACATTGGCACGCGGATTGAGCTATTATACCGGTGCCATTTTCGAAGTAAAAGCCTTGGATGCACAAATCGGCAGCATCACAGGAGGCGGACGATACGATGACCTGACCGGCATTTTCGGTCTGAAAAACATGTCGGGCGTAGGAATTTCGTTCGGGGCAGACCGTATTTTCGATGTGATGCAACAATTGGATCTCTTCCCTAAAGACAATATGACAACCACCCAAATCCTGTTTGTCAACTTCGGAGAAAAAGAGGAAAAGTACTGTCTGCCTTTGTTGAAGCAACTGCGTGCAGCAGGCATCAACACCGAAATTTACCCCGAAGCTGCAAAAATGAAAAAGCAGATGGGATATGCCGATAAGAAAGGTATTCCATACGTAGCATTGGTGGGCGAAACCGAAATGCAAGAAGGCGTCATATCGCTCAAGAATATGTCCAGCGGCGAACAGACTAACCTGCATATAGAAGAAGTGATTACAAAACTGAACGATAAAAAGTAAGGACATGCAAATATACAGGAAAGAACTACGGCCATTGAAAAGCCATGGCTACGATTCACGATGTCCCTGAGACGAGTCATCCTGCTTTTGCAAACAACGTAATATTAAAACAACCAATCAACCAAATAAACTAATATCAAAAAAATAAAATTATGGTACATTATATTTCACCGGCTCCGCTAACGTTTGAAATCATCGATGACATTCTACATAAGAATTATACATTGGCTCTGTCAGAAGAGAGCAAGAAATTAATCAATGACTGCAAGGCTTATCTGGACCACAAGATTGAAACTTCCGAAAAACCGCTGTATGGAATCACAACCGGATTCGGTTCGCTGTGCAAAATCAGCATTTCAAAAGAAGACCTAAGCCAGTTGCAGGCTAATCTGGTCATGTCGCATGCCTGCAGCTTGGGCGACCCGATTCATCAGGATATCATCCGACTGATGCTGCTGTTGAAAGCCCATGCATTATCTTTAGGGAAATCAGGCGTACAGTTAGCTACCGTAGAGCGCATCATAGAGATGTTCAATAACAATGTATTGCCTGTTGTGCGCGAATTGGGTTCATTAGGAGCATCCGGTGACCTTGCACCTCTTGCCAACTTGTTCCTGCCGTTGATCAACGAAGGCGAAGTGTGGTATGAAGGTAAAATTTGCGATGCCAAAGAAATCAATGCCAAATTCGGCTGGAAACCGATTTCATTGGGAGCAAAAGAGGGACTTGCCCTATTGAACGGAACACAGTTTATGAGTTCACACGCAGTCTATGCCCTGCTGAAAGCATTCAAAATTTCAAAATATGCCGATATCATCGGTGCACTTTCACTGGAAGCATATGACGGACGTATTGACCCGTTCTTCCCGCAGATACAGGAAGCCCGTCCTCATCCGGGACAGATTGAGACAGCACGCAACATCCGCGCATTATTGGAAGGCTCAGAGTTCCAGCAAAAAGAAAAGACAAGAGTGCAAGACCCCTATTCATTCCGCTGCATGCCTCAGGTACACGGAGCGAGCAAGGACAGCATCATGTATGTGGCTACTGTTGTGGAACGCGAAATCAATTCAGTAACCGACAATCCAACCATTTTCATGGATGACGATTTGATTGTATCAGGCGGAAACTTCCACGGACAGCCATTGGCATTGGTATTGGATTTCCTGAGTATCGCACTGGCAGAACTGGGAAGCATCTCAGAACGCCGCACCTACCGTCTGATTTCGGGCGACAGAGGCAATATCCCTGAATTTTTGGTAGCCAATCCGGGTCTGAACTCAGGATTCATGATTCCGCAGTATGCAGCAGCAGCTATTGTCAGCAAAAACAAACAGTTGTGTACCCCCTGCTCCATCGACTCCATCCCTTCGTCTAACGAACAGGAGGACCACGTAAGTATGGGCGGTAATGCAGCAACGAAGACCGTAAAAGTAGCGGAAAACGTAGAACGAATCCTGGCCATCGAATTAATGAATGCAGCACAGGCAATCGATTTGCAGCGTCCGACAAAAACATCACCCTATCTGGAAAGCTTCCTGAAGGAATTCCGTACAGTAGTGCCGTTCAACGATGTTGACCGCGTGATGTACAAAGACATCGATGCAGCTACAGATTTCCTGCGCTACGGAGATTTCGAAGCCAATATCAAAGCATAAAGATTGTCTTACCAATCTATCGGAAGGGCAGCGGACAACCGCTGTCCTTTTTGTTTGCAACAATAAGGCGTACCGGCTTGATTTTTACAATCGTTTTCTTACCTTTGCATAGGCTGATAATAAATTACGAACCACAAATACAGAGCCATGAAATCATACAATATTGTTTTTATCGTGCTATTGCTTCTCTCCGGTCTTACCGCATCAGCACAAACCGCACACCAAGACAGTTTGAACGACTATTACAACAGATTTCCGGAAACGGCAATCAGAAAAGCAGACAGTCTTTATAGAATCGGAGTTAAAAAGCACGACAATGTATTGATACTGGAAGCTCTGATTCTAAAAACCAGTTTCACACTAAGAAAAGATTATGACAAATACCCGCAACAGATTCAATATCTGGAAAACATCATCCAACAGGAAAAAGAGGTAGCCATGCGCAGCCTGCTCCATTCGTACGTGGGAGGACTGTACAAAGAATTCTACTCGCACAATGCGTGGACTTTCAACCAACGTACAGGAGCGGCAGACGACATACCCGCAGACATGAACACGTGGAGCAAAGAACAGTTTGATGCCAAAATCAACGAACATCTCCATGCATCCGTCGCTCCGCAAAAGGTACTGCAAGACATTCCGATTAACCTCTACAATGCCATCCTTATCAAAGGTGCGGCATCGGACACTCTACAGCCTACGCTGTATGACTTTCTGTGCCACCGGCTTTTTCAATTGACTCCCTATACCTCACAGGAAAGCGACCACACTCAGGAATATCTGCCGGAATTATACAGCACAGCTCAAAATTTTGTGGCATACAAACTGCCGGACAATTGCAACCATGTCTTAAAGATATGGCAACAACTGCTGACTTTCCGTCTACAGGACAAAAACCCTGCCGCACTGATATGGGCGGACTTGGAACGCATCCGCAAGGTAAACATGCTTTACTATTCGCCCGACAGCAGAATATTATACGAACAGAGTCTGAAAAGGATGATACAGGAATATGATGGGAAACCGCTTGTCATTGAAATCGTTGCCGACTATGCCCAGTACCTTTACAACCAATCGCACCTGAAAAAGACCGAAGAACGGAAGGAACTTCTGAACCGTGTGCTCAACATGTGCGAAGATTATATTCAAAAATACGGTACATACCCCAGAATCGGACGTCTGAAACAAATTGTCAATACACTGAAAAGGAGTAATGTCAGCATTAATTTTCCAGAGACGGTATATCCCGGAGAAGAGTTTGAAATCCGCCTGAATTACGTAAATCTGCAACGATTACAATTCGAAATCATCAAATTGCCTGACCATGTTCTGCAACGTTGCGACAATTGGGGATATGACGGCGACATACATGCCGGGACTCTACAACAACAATCGAATTTCAAACTGAAAGAAGAACTTATCTATCAAGATACGACAATCCGTCTCAAGGGACTGCCGGCCGGAATCTATGCTATCAGGCTATATGACAAAAAACTGGATAAAAAACCGTACAGAATTCTTGTATCCACCGCTCTCATAGAACAATTACAAAACTGCGGTGATGCCATTAGTTTTAAGGTGCTGGATGCCAACAGCGGTTTTCCGGTTGCCAACACAAATATCGTGTTCTACAAATTCAAGAATTCACATTACCAACCAATCGGCAGCTCTGTCACCGACCGTGACGGTGTAGCACTCTATAAAAAAGAGGGTAACCAAAACATCTATTACCAGATTATCAACCGGGCAAATCCGGCAAGCTACATTTTCCGGCATCCTGCACCATATTATGCTCCGGCAGTAACAAGCAGGCAGGAGATACAACTGATTACAGACCGCTCCATCTACCGTCCGGGCGAAACAGTCTATTTCAAGGGCTATAGTTGGAAAGCGACAATGGACCGGCTCTCTGCCAATCAAAACAAAAGACATCAAATCATCTTCAGGGATGCCAACCGGAAAGAAATTGGCAAGACAGAAGCAACCGGCAATGCCTTCGGCACCTTTACCGGTTCGTTTGTCATCCCGACCAATGCTATGAACGGAACTTACAGTCTGGAGACCCCGAAGTGCTACCATTATATTGAAGTAGCAGAATACAAACGTCCGGAATTCGAAATTAAACTGGAAACACCCGAACAGTTTTTCCACGGCGGAGATACCATACGCATCAAAGGAAAGGCTATCAGCTATTCGGGCGTCAATATTGCCAATACGCCAATTCACTATACAATAGAACATAGCAGATATTCACGGCAGCAGGGAAAGCTTGACCAACCTACTGAAGAAGTATTTACAGATTACAAGG
>CAKVCR010000177.1 GCA_934725835.1 uncultured Odoribacter sp. | reverse complement strand
GCACCGGTTATGGTAGAGATGATACCATACGGAGTGGTTCTTGGTTTGCGCATGAACCGGGTCGAAGAAGACCTTGTGATTGCAATGGCCAAAGAGGCAGGGGTAAAGAAAATCTACAAATCGTTTATAGATGAAAACAACGAATTGAATGCATACCCTGTTGAGAAAGATGGTTTATCCGAATAAGAATCTGCAAGCGGTATGGGGCGGACACTGAGAATACTGGAAACAGATAAGCATAAATGCACATCGCATTGGATTGCTTGGAGCCTTTAGAGGAGATGCATTGCTGTGGATCAAGTGAGAATAAAGTTTTATAGTGTGAGTGATATGAGTACAGGCTGGTTTTTACACAAGATAGAAGAATACTTTTTGGAGCAACATGATTCGGCTGGCTCGTTAGATATTAACACTGCGTTGGAAATGCTCAATATTAAAAAGTTTTTAGATTCTGGAGCCAGGCTGATACAGTGGGGTACACGGCAGGTTGAAGAATATAAGCGTAAAGGGAATAAAATTCCTCAATACATAGGATCATTTTGCGGCACATTGTCAGATGCCAACTTTAGCGAAGTATACAGCCAAGTTGAAATTATTTATGCAGACGATTTTTGGGAACTTGTATGCACATATAAAGTCTATGTGCGTATTTCTCCTGAAGTAATGTTTCAAGTTCTGAAAAATGATGAAAATGCTGTTTGGCTTATCCTTCAACATAAGGAGCTATCAATAAAATATGGATCAATAATTGCAATGCACCTGGTGCAAAACCCATATACCGCCGAGAAGTTAATGTCCAATTTTCTGGGAGTACACGACAGAGAAGCTGAACAATTGTTTTTCCCTGAATCATTTAATCAAGAAATGCGACAACAAGCATTACTTGATTATGTTGAATCAGAATATCCTAATATAAATTACCTGCAGCTTTTGGAGCAGTCTCAAGGAACAGACGGCCTTAAGTTGCCGGACAAACTTCGCTACAAGGCAAAGAAGAAAAAGGAATTTCTTCAGGAAAAAATATTTGCCAGGAACTCGGGAATGGAATACGGTGCGGAAGTATCCTTTGGCTCCATACCAGACGGATCAATACAGCAATCACTTGAGCATGGAATAATTAAATGTAGATACAGCCGAGAATGGATTGAAGATAATCAGGATTATCCAACGCTTTTAAACAATTTTATATATATGTTTGGCTTCGTGGATAATCAGTTTCGAGCTTCCTTTGTTTCATTAACTTCGCAAATGGGAATATTTGAACGCACTATGGGCGTGAAAGGGAAAAAGGATTACTTAGTTGGAATTACTTTTCAAAGCAAAAGAATTCTCAGTATATTACAGATGATCGCATATAATCAGGAATTGCAACAGCTAGGTATTCGTCTGGAAAACATCTTTCAATGGTTTTTTGAAGAATATCTCAGATGTGAATTTGGTGCTATCGGCTTTTCTTATTCCCCTCCGTCTAAGGGAACAACGGTTGTGGAAAAGTGCAAACTTTTAGCAAGCGCAATAGATGGTGTCCTTAAACAATATCGCTTATATTGTGAAGATGGATTTGTGAATCGAGAATTGCTCGAAATGTCTTCGGGGCATATTGTATTTGATTTCTTAAAAGGATGCCTTAAGAATAAGTATATTTATGCATCATCAGATACTCTTTTGAATGAAATGTTTTTGCTGTTCTCCGATCAATCAATGATGAGTTTCACAAGAAAGACTGAAAGCAAATACCGCACCGTTCCGGAGCTGCTGTTATCTGAAAAAATCCGACGTGACGATTACGAAGAATACCAGTTGCAAGACTTAAACTGGCTTATCGGGCGTGGATCAATAACTGTTACAAGTTCGGGTCTTTTGACAACTAATCGTCAACGAGTTTCTATTCTGAAAGATTTGTTTTACAATGAAGTCATATGTCCAAATTACTATAGTGACTCGCTAAACGAGCAGTTGGAAGCCCTTGTACAAGAAGGAGAATTGTGTTATGGCAGCACGTTGTTTTCAAAACCAGAGCAGGCTTATTTGAATTTTGTCTTAAACAAGTCGGAGTACAGTAATGGCTTGGATTTGCGAAATAGGTATATACATGACACTTGTTCACAGGATGAAGCAGAGCAGAGGTCAGATTACGCAGAATTACAGAAAATTATGGTACTGATCATTATCAAGATCAATGAAGAACTCTGTATCAGAGAACGCCAAAAAAGTTTGGATAATAAAAGGAAAAATCAAGAAAAGTGATGTATATTTTCGCACGGATTATGTATTTCCACAGACGCATTAATGAATCCACTGGCGTAAAGCTATATAAATCTTTAGGTAGCATACGGCGCTAAAGGCAAGTTCATTGTTGTGAAAGTGAATGAGAACCCGGATAAATACTCACTGTGAACATAATGGAGGGTAAGTGATGGATAAAAAGAGAATTTGCCAAATCAAAGAGCAATTTGATCTCGTAATACATAGCGATCAAGAGGCGCATATTGAATTTTGGTATGCGCGTGACTTGATGCCGCTTTTGGGATATGAGCGCTGGGAAAATTTTGAGAAAGCTATCGGACGTGCCATTGGATCCTGCGAAACCAGTGGAATAGTGGTATCGGATCATTTTCGTGAGGTCACGAAAATGATAACTGCTGGCAAAGGTGCACAGCGGCCGGTCAATGACTATATGCTCACCCGCTATGCCTGTTATTTGATTGCTCAGAATGGAGATCCAAAGAAAGAAGAAATTGCATTTGCGCAAAGCTATTTTGCCGTTCAAACCAGAAAGCAGGAACTGATTGAAGAACGTATTTCTCTTATTGAACGAACAGAAGCCCGGGGCAGACTTCGGGAATCCGAGAAACGCCTATCACAGAACATTTATGAGCGTGGCGTTGATGATGCTGGATTTGGCCGCATTCGTTCAAAGGGTGACCGGGCACTGTTTGGCGGTTACACAACGCAGGAGATGAAGGAGCGTCTTGGGGTAAAAGATAACCGCCCTTTGGCAGATTTCTTGCCGACACTCTCTATTGCAGCAAAAAATCTTGCGGCGGAAATGACCAACTACAATGTTGAGGAAAAGGACCTTCAAGGAGAATATGCCATTACCGGAGAACATGTACAAAACAACCAATCTGTGCGAGATATGCTTGGACAGCGTGGCATTCAGCCAGAGAATTTACCTGCTGCAGAGGATATTAAAAAGCTGGAGCGGCGCGTAAAATCGCAGGAAAAGAAACTGGCTGCACAGTCCGGAAGACTCCCTGACAGCGAGGAGGACAACTGATGGATTATAGTATATTGATTACATTCTTAAAGGACAAAGAAAATATTACTGATTTAGAAAAGGATATTCTGGACACATGGAACGAACTCCAGAAAAATCCCTTTGACCGCAACTCCGCACAGCTGCAAATTTTACAGAACAACGCAAAATACCCTGACATCTTTATTGCAATCGGGGCAATGCCAACAACGGTTATTCGTCCGTTTGAACAGGCAACGGAAGCCGACATTCAATACAACTTAGAGAATCAGCTTATTGCACTTGCTACTAAAGAGGGGGCCGCCAATAGTTAATAGACTGGGAACAGTTTACATAGATATGGAGGAAGCGCATATGGGACGTCTGTCAACGAAAGAAAACAAGACCCTATTTCAGCTGAGCCGTGAGGAACTTGGTTATTCCCGAGAAAAAGCAAGCGAACTCTTAGGCTGGATTTCGCCGGAACGAATTGAAAAGATCGAAAACGAAAAATCCATGCCGCATCCGGACGAAATTCTTGCAATGTCCACTGTCTACAAAAATCCAAAGCTCTGCAATTTCTATTGCGCAAATCTTTGCCCGATTGGTCAGGAGTACGTACCAGAGGTTAAAATAAAAGACCTTTCTCAGATTGTGCTGGAAATGCTGGCCTCTTTGAATGCGATGCATAAGAAGCAGGAACGCCTGATTGAAATAACTGCGGACGGAAAAATCAGCGGGGACGAAGTAGAGGATTTTATTCGAATTCAAGAAGATCTTGAAAAGATTTCGATTACCGTTGAAACTTTACAGCTGTGGTCAGAGCGTATGCTCGTAACTGGAGCAATTGATATGGACACTTACCAGGCATACAAAAACAGATAATTATTTTACTGAGCACTCCGGGATTAACCGGGGTGCTTTTTTGCACTTAGAACCAAAATAGGCTAGGGTAAGCTGCCTATTCAATTATGTTTTACTTGCAGGATTTCACTTATAATATCTCCATGCAAAGAAAGGAGGTGTATCGAATGACCGCAAAGGAAAGAGTGTTAACCAGCCGTTTGATTGAAAAAATTGATGTACAGAGATTCTATTCTCAAAAAATCGGATTAGGCTATGACTTAGGTGAAAAAAGACACCCAATTGTAAATTTCAAATCTAATTGGTCAGAAAAAGCAGAAAACAACCGTCAATGCTAAGGAGTGAACTAGATGAAAAATGTAGAGGAGTATATTCGTCAATTGGAAAGCAGTGGCATACTGATGAATCAGCAAATGACGTTTCCAGAGTATGCCGAACAGCTTTGTAAATTTCAAGATATTGTTTGCAGAATGATTGCAGGCCCGGATTACCATGATAAGATGCACGTTGATGAGGCCACATTTATTATGGAATCGGCTGCAAGGAAAAATGGAGTACGCAGTGATCAGCGTGTACACAACGGCATTCAGACAATGAAGCGGCTTGAAAAGGAATTAGCAGTCACTATGTCCGGAATTCAGGGTGAAAGAGATGTCTCTCGGACATTAAAATACTTAAATCGGCCCAAAACTCAAATTTTCCGCAATGTATATTTAACTGACGGACAGGACGAAACGGAATTGGACGCGGTTGTCCTGACCGATGTGGGTATCATCCTTCTGGAAATCAAAAAGGTCAAAACCGACATTGTCTTCGCTGAAGACGGCCGGATGATGCGAAATGGAGACGTGTGCTATGAAAAAATACCACTTGGGTTAAAGATGAAAATCAAGCGTAGGTTATTGCAGAAGTATCTCGAAGATGCCGTTGCAGAA
The DNA here is from genome assembly GCA_934725835.1 of uncultured Odoribacter sp. Lineage (GTDB taxonomy): Bacteria > Bacteroidota > Bacteroidia > Bacteroidales > Marinifilaceae > Odoribacter. Next base: position 1,198 of record CAKVCR010000177.1, on the reverse strand, counting down.
AAAAATCTTGACATACCTGTTCATGTAGACAGTCTAATTGTCCTGTCAGCGCCCAGGGGAACGTACATCCATGTCAAAGATAATTACCGTAAAGAAAAATACTGCTTCCGTACCGAACTAAATAAGAGAATAGAGTCTTATCTTGGGCGCGATTACTATAAAGCAGAACAGTTGGAACAGCTTGGCTCCATTCTTTCTGAATTGGCATCAAATGCAAAACGGTTTGAGCTTGAATTGAATTATAACGATGTTCGGATGAGTATTGCGGCAGCCTTGGCAATCATCCAAAATAATGCACCTGATACGCTTGAAAATTCCGATGAGAATTGTAACAGCGCTGTGAATCCCGTAAATAAAGAGCCAGATGTCAGCAACTCTCAAAATCCGAAGTTGAAAAGTACACGCAGGTACTATATTGCTGCCAGTGTAGCTTGCACACTGCTTTGCTGTGCGTCCGCATTTGTAAGGATGAGTCTTCGGCATATATGAGAAATGGATGACAAAATAGGCGCCTCTATTTTGCGCTTATGGTCATTTTTTCCGTCAAAGGAAAGATTTATAATACGGACATAGCAAAGGAACCCAAAGCAAATTTTTTAAGGAGGATTTATCATGGCAGAGAGAAAGACACGGAGTGATTGCAAGGTGGGAACCTTCGAAAAGAAGAAAGGCATCCCCGCTGGCAGCATTCGACACACCAACGGCAGGGATGTTCGCAGCGATATGAAGATTGGCACACTTCGGAAGCAAGTTACGAAAGGTATTTTTTAAGGAGGGGGATTTGTATGAGCGATATTATGAAGGGAATGCTGATTGTTTTGGTAATTCTGTATGTGGTTTCTCCTTTGGATCTGTGTCCTGGCCCAATTGATGATATTGTCGTCGTTTTGCTTGCTTTTGCAGCGAACAAAGGCGGTAATTTGTTGAAAGAAGAGTAATGGATACCAAGTAATAGATTATTATAGATTATTTAGGAGGCAATAATATGGCAGACAGATTCCCGGATATTGATTGGTGGTGCGACCGCTGTGGGGCGTATCTCAATGACCAAGTCGGTTTCGACGATCACCATTATGTCTGGAGATGCACGGAATGCGGACATAAGAACAGCATTTCAGCGGACAATATTTATGAATCCCATGAGGATTATTGGAATTATAGCAGCCAGAAGTAATAAGGCTCGATCATCCCTCTGTAC
>CAKVCR010000176.1 GCA_934725835.1 uncultured Odoribacter sp. | reverse complement strand
GTATTGTATATAATACCCCACATTTCTCTAAGAAGAATTTCGTTTTTTCTTTTTTAGAAAGCGTTATATATTTCGACTGCAGTCTTTTAAACGGAAGAATCTTTAAATCTTCAAAAAAATCTTTACGATTATCGGGCATTTTCGGCGACTCCATCATAGCTCGGTTATGTTCCTTGAACACCTCTTGATAATCCACTTCCTGAAATAATAACGCATGTTCAATTTTACTCCAAATGCACATTCCCTCATGCGAATGTATTAAAACTATTGATGTTCCTTTCCCATCAGTCAGTTGAGGAACATAATCCTTGCTCCCCCAGAAGTCCCCAATGGTAATGTCTGAGCTACGTTCATACCCCTTGAATTGACATTTATAGCATGATTTTCTCAAGCAAATATCGTTTAAGAAAAGCTGCATATATGGATTAATATCTTTAGATTCATATTTCACTTTTTTGTTTTGCAGTTTTACGTTTAATCCAAAGTTTTCCCATCCATATTTTTTGTATCGAAAGCACACCCCTTTAACCGAGGTATACTTTTCCCGCAGTGTTGCCAAATACTTACGCCAAACCGCGGGTGACGGTACGCCGTGACAAATAACATCAACACATAGTAGATTGGGGTATTCTTTTCCAAGGAAGGCTTTTAGTGCATTGATCTGGCATGGAACACCGGAAAAAAGGACTTTACCTCCTGATTGCAGTAGATCTCCTACCCTTTTATATACAAATTCCGTATTTGCTTGGATGTACTTTGAGCCTAGAATATTATCCAAACCGCTTTCATCAGTCACTTCCTGAAAAATAGCAGAAGACAAATCATCGCTCATTCGAACTCCAAATACGGTTCCTCCATCATTGAGCCACTGTGATGCCAATTGCTTAAACACACCACCTGATGAACTTTTAAATCGATCAGCATCTGACTTGGATATAGCGCCAAAGCATTTCTTCTCATAAGTATTCTCGTTCTTTTTAGAGCGACCAATTGGACAGTGCTGCACACACACGCCGCACTTCACACATTTCTCATTGTCAATTTGCGGAATCAAAAAGCCCTCAGCGTTTTCTATCATCTGAATGCAGCCTCGGCTGCATATATTGGCGCAAGCGCCACAACCGCAGCACACATCTTCATCACAAAGCTCAATTCTTTTTTCCATGTCTATACCAACTCTTTATGATTTAATTTTTAGCCGATGCAGAATGTTTACAAACATATCCCTTTCGTACTGTTTCATACCGAACGCCCATAGTGAGAGAACAAATAAGATTGAGTAAATCAGTATTTCTGCAGCAAAAACGAACACGCTTTCACTTCGAACGAATGTCTTAATGCAAATTGCCATTACAAACGGTGGGATCACACTCAAGAGCAGAGACAGTATCTCTTTCCAAAAATATATAATATCTATATTACATTTTTTGTGATAGTAGATGTTCATGACCAGCCCGTTTGCAATAACAAGAGCAACTGCCGTTCCAATTGCACTACCGATTGCACCATATTGTTTACACAATATAATACTCAACCCAAGATTCAATGCGGCCATAAAGAAGTACAGCACACTTCGAAACTGATGGCGATACTCTGCTCTTTGAATTTCAATACCTAAGTTTTGTATCAGTGCAATTGTAGCCGGTAGAATCAAAAGCAACGCAACCACATAAGAGTCGCCATACGCTTCTCCTGCCCAGATTCTTGTTATAAAGAATTTGCCAAACAGTATTATTCCAGTCGCTATCAAAGACAAAATCATAAACTGGATACGTCCTACCTTTGTAAAAAGCTCAGTAAGCGCCTTTCGTTGTTCTGTAGGACTGGAGATTGTGTTGACTATTCTATGTATTCTGGGAGTAAAAACCCCAGATACCGCAGTGGAAAACTGCTGATAGTATCCATACAAACTAAATCCGACCGTATAGGTTGCTACAGCAGCGGTCCCTTTGAACCTAGCAAGAAGTAGTTTATCAATATTCCAGTTTACTTGATCGACGATCAACTCCAGGGCAATAAAGAACGTAAAGGCACACAAATCAGAAAGCATACCTCTTTCTGGAATTGAGAAAATGAATCTGTTTTTGAGCTTCTGTAAAACATAATATACAAAAACAGTATCCACCGCCAGCGATATGACCAATGTTACGGCTACCAATGCAATAGAACCATAACCAGCAAGAAGCAACGGTAGGGTTACCATCGGTCCCAGGACTGTTTTTATTGCATCTAAGCTTTTTAAGAAAATATATTTCTCATTTGCAGAAATAATATTTGAGAATACGCTCATTGGAAAAGATATTGACAAATTGATTGTCAATAAAATCATCAGCACTCTCGCAATTGCATACTCATTTTCTGTCAGACCGGTCGAAAATACATAATGAAGATGATAGGTAATAAAGATACCGCAAAACAATGAGATAAGGCCTATTCCAATAAAAATCAGCAGAAATACTCCATTTAATTGGAAAATTTTGTGTTCATCTTCGCGTGCTTTGTATTTTGAATAGTAACGAATATAACTGTTGTTGAATCCCAGACGGAGTATGGATAACAGTGAAATTGTTGAAGCTACGGTACTATATAATCCATATTCACTTTGTCCAAGAAGTCGAATCATTATAGGCGTGTATATAAGGCCTATAATGATTCCAAGTCCCATTTGCAGATACGAAATAAGCGCACCTATTTTCAGTTCTTTATTGCCCATTAGTGATACTCGCCTTTAAAAATGATATGGAAAACTGACGTATTTTCTCCTGCTGAACACCATTTTTTGAAAAATCCAATTGTGGCAAATCCGGAATCGGTCCAATGGGAATAAATCTGTCAGGTAAATCAAAATTCTTTAGTAGTGTCTGGATGCGTCCGGACATTTGTTTTGAACCGTCTCGTTCAAAAACATAGAACTCTTTTTGAAAAAGGGTAGAGAATACGCAGGCATGGAACGAATCCGTGAATACGTATTCCGCATTCTCTATCAATGCTAAAAAATCCTCCGGTGAAGCATCAATGATCTTTATATCTCCAAAGTTTTCATTATCTATTCTTTCGCCGGAGGCAAACGGAATATTCACAATTTTCAATCCTCTGTTTGTTGCAAAATCAGAAACATATCCCTTTATTTTCGAATAGTCTCCTAGAAAATAAGTGAATACATATTTTTCCTTCGGTACTGTTCCATTGTGTGCGACAGTCCTCCATTCATCAGGAGTCAGCAATAAAGTTGGGTCAGCGACGACCACAATATCATCACGTTCCGTAAAGCCATCCAGGATTTCTTTTGCGGAATACTCCCGGACAGAAACATGGTCTAGCCGAGAAATTCTTGGTTTAAACGCTTCCTTTTCAGCATTGCTCATTTCTTCTACACCGAGACTTGCGGCATAAATAATTTTATTAACATGCTCCGGAACAAATTCAAGAAAGCATCTTCTTCGCGCCCATTTGGGATTCCAAATCTGATCACTTCCGCAAATAACCGCATCATAATCGTAGTAATCAATATCTCTTTCGGCGACAACCTCAGAATAGTAATCTGACTTAAATCTATCGATTTTGCTTCTTCTAGCACTCGTCGCAGACTCCAGAATTCTCCTATCGTTTCGATATAGCAATCTATAAATAGCACGCTTGACCTTGATGTCCAGCCCTATTGCCCTCGACTGGCCGGCCGTTATCTTCTCATCATTTTCAAAGTGAAGAATACGAACCTCGTAGCCCATTCCTCTGATTGCTTGCTGAAGAGCAAAAAACTGAAGTACTCCACCATAATTGTACTCATCATACAAAAGTGGAACCATCCCTATTTTCATCGGATATCCTTTCTATTTTTCCAAAATCATCAGAGCAACTCTTGTAGAAACTCTCGAGTGAATCGAATATCCTGCAAATGGGTCTTTAGCCTTTCCCGGATATCCGATTCTAAAATCAGGTTATCAATGGAGCTCATCCACGTATAACTGTCCATAAGACTATATGCCTCAATTGCATATGCTTCAGCTACTCCACCGTTAATGTACTCATTCAACATAAATCTTTTCATCGGTAGAAATGACTGACTAGGGTAAAACTGTTTTAGCGCTGACCACTTTTCCATTAACTGCCGGTGTGACATTTTATAACCGTAATTGATCAAACCAGCAGGAATAGGAAGTGAAACCTGATACATGGCTACTGTTTTATCATAGCCACTTTCCATTGCCGCCTTTTTAAATAACCGCATAACTTCAATATGCTCCTCATGCCAGTCAAGATAGCAGGGAAGAAAAACACAATCAGGCTGCACATCCCGAAGAATTCTCACGAGTTCATTGATGTGGTCCTTAACAGTAACAAAGCGATACCCGTATTTTTGAGCAGTAAATTCCGCTTCTTTTCTTCTGATTCGATGCAATGCTTCATCGTCCCCACCAGACATATCCATATTGACCACCAAGACATTCTCCGGCTGGTTCATGAGTATCTGGCTGCAACCTATCCACTCGTCATCCGAGTGTGGCATTAAAATCATTTTCATTCCGGAAGGGATTTCCAATATATGCCTCGGCTCCATCTTGGCTCTGCAGCGCCATGTGTCCCAATACCAACAAATGGGCCTAAAAGTATTCCTAGCAACTGCACGTATTCTTTTGAGCATTTTCATCGCACAGGCTCCTATACAACTCCACATGTTGCTTTGCAACACTATCCCAGGAAAACGTTAATTGAATTTTGTTTATAAAGGCCCTGCTTGTCTCCGTCTGCATAGCTTTTTCAACTTGTCGCCGAATATCATCCGTATCAGCTGGGTCAAAGGTCAAGCAATCGTGAAATACTTCATAATCAAGAATTGGCAGCGTGTTAGAAATAAGAAGCTTTGCTCCACAGATACCCGCTTCCAAAAGGACAAGTCCAAATGTTTCATGAAATGAAGGCAGAATAAACGCATAGGCATGTTGATAAGCTGATTTCAATAGAGTCGAATCAGGAGGTAACCATCCCAGGAAATGGAAATATGAGCTACCATTTGCCTCAGCTACACATCGATCATAGTATCCGTGTTCTGAGTGATCCGGTCCACCAACAAATACGACATGTACCCCTGTATTCTTCAATGCTTTTATGACGGATAATTGGTTTTTGTTGTTGTCAAATCTTCCAACGTGAAGCAAATATTTCCCTGAGTAGCCGATTTGGTTAAAAACGTCCTTTCCATCATAATAATCATTTTCTTCAACTCCGTTTGGAATGACAATCACCTTATCCTCACTGATTTTATAATGTTTACACAGAAACTTTTTCTCCGATAAGGTTTCTGCAACAACACAATCTGCAAGATTTAACGCTTTAAACATTAGTTTGTATGTTGTCATTATTGGAAGCCGATTGACTACCCCCCTATAGATATCAATCTTTCTACCACCGCATAAATTCATAACCGCAGAGATTACAATTTTCAAGCCACGCTGTTTCGCACATTCTATCAGCTGCGCATTTTCTGCATCCAACCGAAAAACATGAAGAACATCGTACTCTTCTAACTTGGTATTAAACGTATCAAAGAAGTCCACCTCAATGCCAAGTTTTCGCAGCTCGCTGTATATTCTTCTAATTCTTATATTTACACCACCTGTCAAATTCTGGCAACAGGTATTGTAACTTTGTAATAAAACTTTCATTATCGAACCTACTCTCAATCGACAGTGATACTACAATTTGGATACGCTGGCCATATCCGTATGTTCTTTACTAATTCTCTTCGGTTTATAAAGAAGTAAAATACATAAAAATGTCCAAAAAGCCAGCACCTTCCAAAAAGTTAAACTAAACAGTAATGGAAAAAACCAGAGCACAAGCATTAGTAAACTAAAATATCGAAATGAAACGTTGTTTGCTTTGATTGTTTTTCTTAGCATTGAAAGTATAAACAAAACAATCAGTATAGCAAACAGAACTCCAAAAGTGCAAATTATATCCAAGAAGAAGTTGTGAGCATAATTCCCTATTTCGCCTTCAAGCCACCCAATTCCATATCCGGTCATTGGTCTCTGTAAAATAATCTGTATTACATCACTCCACAAACTATCCCTCCCAATAAAAATTACATCCGACGACTGCAAGCTCTCAGCTATAGTAACCAGAGCGTAGCTTCTGATGCCAAGGCTACTAGCAACTGATAAAAAAGCACTTAAAATACCCATTCTAAAAACAATTACCATAACACCAAAAAGCGCAACCGCAACCAGTTTCCTGACATTGATACTT
>CAKVCR010000175.1 GCA_934725835.1 uncultured Odoribacter sp. | reverse complement strand
GCATAAGCCTCATCGTCTTTCTCAACGTCACCATCTCTGAGCGGCAGCTTTAAAGCTCCCTTGTTTGGCTTCTTACCACCAAACTTCGAAATGCCATCTGTGATCGCCTGGTCAATAGCCTTGTTGATAAGAGAAATGGTTTCTGTGTCACTCTTTGGAATAATAAGAGAAACACTGTATTTCTCATCTGATCCATTGATACTCTTTGGCTTCCACACATTTGCATAAGAAAGTCTTACCTCGTTAGTTACTACTCTGTTACCGTTCATAATCTTAGCCATAATTCTAATCCTCCTGAAATTCATCATTTACTGTGTTTACTGATACTTCCGGTCTTTTATCGCTCACCGGAACGAGCGTTAATTTACCTGCTGGCTTTGTAACATACTGTCCCAAAACATCAGCAAAGGTTTTCTTACCCATAAGTTTCTCAAAGGCTGTAAGTGTAATCAGTGACTTGTTGTAAATGTCTGTGTAACCAGCCTCTTTAGCTGCCGCTTCCACCTTGGCCTCGTCCGAGAATTTTCTCACTGACCGGCCTTCCACCAGCTTATAACCATTCCAATGTTTACCATTCTCGATAGCTTCTGCCTGCGCATACGCCATCACATCATTGGCCCACTTACTAAGCTCATCTGCTTTTTCCATTACTTCTGCAACTTCCTCATCAGATAAAAGTGCTGGCGGCTGGAACTCCATCTTGGCAAGTTCCAAGAAACTCTCAGCTCTTGCACGACACGTATTTCTTGCCTTACAGAATCTGCACCAGGAGCCGGATAGAAACTCTCCTTCTCCCTTGGCTGCAAGCTCTGCCTTCGGCTTTAATACTTCCTCTGCCCACTGATAAAGCTCTGCTGCAGTAATGGTCCAAGTACTGATACTTGATAATCTTGGCTGGAAAATCGTCATTGTTACCTGCTCAATGTCATACAAGCAATCAAACAAATTTAATGCACCAAGCGCATAAAGCATCATTTGTGGATTGTGGTCTGCGTACACAGCCACGCCCCTTCCATACTTGAAATCCACAACATTCAATTCCTTATCCGCTACCAAAAGGAAATCTCCCGTACCAAAACCGTCTGGCACATAGCAAGAGAAATCTAAATGCTGTTCAATCAGTGTCACCGGATCCTTACAATGCTGCTTTGCCTGTCCGACCAAATCCATGATGAAGTCACGATAATCATCAGTGAACTCCTCCATCTCATCCGTCCAGTAATCACTGGTTGGTCTTCTTCCAGCTCTCATCTTCAATGCCTTACGAACTTTCCATTCACAGAGCGCGTGCGCCGCTGTACCTTCAGCAGCAAAGGTTGTTGTCTCATCCTCCATACCGGCTGTAAGCTGGGCAGATGGAGTACAATTCATCCATCTGTCCGCAGCCGATGCACCGAGGACCGAATGTACCTCTGGTGGCATTATGCGCTCACCTCCAATCCAAGTGATGCGATAATGGCTCTATCAACTCTTGCCATATCTGCATCCGTAAGATGATCGATAACTGAAATCACATCACCTTTATCAATGGTTGCAAGCTGTTCTGTCTGAACTACAGACACCTTCTTAAGTCCGCCATACCACTGAAGAACCACATGTGTTGGAAGCTCCAATCTCTTAAGCTGAGATGTGATATAGGCAATGATCAGGTTATTGGAATGTTCATTTCCAGCATCATTCTGAATCACAACCGCCGGATGGTTACCAGCTACTACATGTCCATGTGGTGTCTGCATCGGATTCTCTACAAACACAATGTCGCCTCTATTAAAATCACTCATGTCAATACCTCCTACTTAAGCTGCGCAGCTTCTTCCATCAAAGCTGCATAATCATCAGGGTTAACCGCAGAGAGCTTGTTTGCTCCATATTTTTCCAACAGTTCCTTCACTTTAGAAGTAAGTCCGGCCTGGCTCTTTTCTGCCATAACTGCACGTACCTGCTCAATCGTAACAACCTTAGTGGCCTCTGTTGAAGTGGCTGAGGAGTCTTTCTCTCCAGTCTTTGACTGATTCTTCTCCTGTGCAGTCCCTGTCGACTGGTTCTGTTTTGTGTTCTTTGCTTCCTCCGCAGTTTCCTTTGCAGGCTCCTGCATATGGGCAGATTCTATTTCCACTGCCAGGGTTGTAAGTGTCTTCGATAATCTGGCGATATCCGATGCCAATGCGTTTATTGATGATAAGTGAGTCATACTTGATTTCCTCCATTTCTGAATTGTAGAATTTAATAGGAATATTTAATTTCCTTGCTTCCTTAATTTCCTCAATCATTCCTTCTGTCACTTCGTCTGCATATACTCTGACTTCCTTGCATTCAGCTAAAAGTTCAAGTCCCCAGCGCATTCCTCTATGACGATCTGTCATGGAATTATCATCAAGGAATTGTGTAAAATACAGATGAGGTGCAATCGGGATTCCGTCCCAAGCGCAATACTGACAGTAGCGCTTTACGTTCTTGATATTCTTTTCTGTATCTCCTCTATATGGAGAGCAGATGTAAATCTTGTTCATAAAAGTCTTTCCTTTCTCAGATAATTGTGCTAAACTATCTGCAAGCGGGGATGATATACGTCCAATCTCTTCTTGCCGGTCGAGAAACGTTCTCATTCCTTTTTGTTTACCTTGTCGCATACCAAATGTTTACTTTTTAATGTTTCTTCTTAAACATTCGGTAAGTTTGTGATCAAAAAAAATTGCGTCGAATTCTGGAAACGATAAGTTCAATGCCTTGACGATTTCAACCATCTCTTCCGCCTTAAACTTATTCACTTCGCTGCATTCTTTTTGACACATGGACTTCTCGGTAATGCCGAGAGCCGTCGCCAGGTCTTTCTGTTTAACATTACGTTCCACACGCTTGGCTTTAAGTAATCGTACATTCATCTTCTCACCTCCGTTCGGTTAAGTATGTGGATATTCTATATTACAAACGGTAAGTTGTCAATACATACTTTACCATTTGTTTTACCTGTTTTTTCAAAAAAGCCTGTAAAATAAGGTTTTCTCCTCAAAAAAACTTTCCAAAAATATTTTTTCTATTGACATAAAAGGTAAGTTCGTTTATACTTTTGGTAAATTCAGTGATTCATATAAAAATGAATTTAAACAAAGGAAACAACAAAACATGCAGAAAAACACAGAATTTGCGAAAATCCTGTAATGCAAGACGACATGGACAGTCACAAAGAGCAACAAGTTAGTGTTTAAAAGAATGGTAAGATGGGCACCTTTAAGTAATGAATGCTCCGCGCAGATGGTAAGACGCGGATTGAAATAATATGAATGTATAAAGCCCACAGAGTAAAATGAAAACACTGCAAAATGCCACGACGCAGCGCCTTAAAGCAACGCAGAGCATATGCAAATCTTATTTAGAAATGAGGAAATTACAAATGGAACAAAACTTAGGAGGTCGAATCGCTGAATTGTTGAACCAATTAAACATGACTCAAAGAGAGCTGGCTGATAAAGTCCATGTTACCGAAGTGTCTATGTCTCGTTACATCAAAGGCGATCGTGTTCCAAAGGGACCAACAATAGCAAATATTGCTACTGCCCTTCATACGACCACTGATTACCTTTTAAATGGTGATGACAATTCAAGCACATCTGATTTTGAATCGGAGTATTACAAGATCCACCGTTTAATCGCACGCAACGCACCACAGATGTCTTCTAAACAGCGCCGAGAACTTATCAACGCTTTACTTGAGTCAGACGACGAAGAGTAAAGAAAGGATGATAGGATTTGTTATTTTTACCCCGGCGAGGAGTTCGATTAGAGAACGAAAGATATGAAGAAATCAAAGCCGATATAATCGATATGTATGAGGAATGTGATGTTCACAGTTTTCCATTAAATGCATTCGATATTGCAGAGAAACTTCATTATAACGTGATTCCCTATTCAGAGCTTCCTATTAGCAAGCGTCTCGAATGTTACACAGCCAGCAAAGATGGCTGTTCAGAGCTCGACTTCAATGACGCGACACAAATGTACGAATACAATATATATTACAACGACACTCTCGGCATTGAGAACAGTCGCGTACATTTTACAATCATGCATGAAGTCGGCCACATCCGATTAGGTCACCTTGATGACGATGCAGATAAGGATGAAAGATATAAGGAATCAGAAGCTAATTTTTATGCGGCTTACAGTATCGCCCCACCGCCAATGATTAACAGCTACGACTGTAACTGTCCAGATGATCTAGTCCAATACTTTAATACCTCAGATGAAATGTCTGGGTATGCATTTGAAAGATATCTCAAATGGCTTAATTGTGGCAGATACTATAAAGATTATGAAATTCACATGATGCAGCTTTTCGGAGTTGCATGATAAAAATCTATGAGGAAGGAGGAAACACGATATGCAAATCGTAAAGCGTGATGGTACAGAAGTAAAATTTGATATAAGCAAAATCGCAGAAGCAATTTCAAAATTAATAGAAGAAATGGCTGAGAGGATCCAGGAAATTGCTCAGGAAGCATTTACGCATATGCACGAAGTTGCTCATGCGCTATGCAGCTTTTTCAGTTCACTTTTATGCTATCCTGCCAATAAAAAAATCATAAGATATGCGGTATATTTTGCGCCGCTTTACGTACAAAATCTAAAACATATCGTGAACGTATTCCTGGAGCATTCCGGTGAAGTACGTAAAGTATACTTATTGTCTAGACATCATAGAGGCAATACCGATGGTACCGTTGTTAACGTTCCATGCAACTTATTGTTAACAGCTTAGTAACGGAGGTGTCTATGTTACAGACAGACAAATTAATTGACTCATACGACGAGGACATGCGATCCTACTTTGAATCCGATACTTATAAGTATCGTCATAAAATAAATAACAAAAAAATTCAGGCTTTCCGGTCCACACTAACACCGGAACAGCAGCATGATTTTAATGATTTGCTTAATAGCTTATCAGACGAATATGCAGATATTGCTCTCTCGGCATACTCACAACAGCAACGTTATTGCTATAAAGAGGATATAGCCGATGAAGAATACTGTAGATAAAAACAAAGCTAGTGAGATCTATTATGGATTTCACTAGCTTTTTACATATAATCATATGGAGAGCGAAAGCCGCCTCTCTGATCTGTTCGTTTGTTCTTTTGCAGACCTATTTTCTTCTCTGCATCTTCTACAGACATAAATAATCTGTGCCCTCTTACCTGTATGCCTCCACCATTTTCAAATCGAATTATGTATAAATCACCCGATTTTCGAACAATCGTGCATTTACGTATAATCCGGTTGCTTTCAATAATATAGGCTTCATTACCTACGTCAAATTCTTGTATCATAGCAATTTACCTCAAAAAGAAAACCAGCTCAAAGGGAAATCAAAGCCGGTCCTCATTTACCAATATTAACCTATTACTTTGCCTCTTAAAGCAATCCCCTCTACAACACCATGCATGTAAGCCTCGGATGCTAATTTGCTATTATCATCTGATATTGCATCTATAATTTCATTGAACTGTTGCTGCTGGATATCGCTAAGTCCGGCACGAAAAGTTTTCAACTTCTCTGTTGTTTTCTGCCTTTCTGCAATATAGTCTTTTGATTTCATATATTCTTCCAGAGAAGCATCAAACGCATCTTTGATACATTCCTCAAGTTCCAATGTTAACTTCCACCTCCAATATCGGGATAATATTGATCGGCCTGTTTAACAAAATAAAATAACTCCAGGTAGCGAACCTAGAGCTATTATATCGAACATTTGTTCTATTGTCAATTTGATTTTATTCATTTTCAAGCTCGACCAGTTTCCAACCTCGTACTCCTCCGGATGTATCAAGTCTGTATTTTTTTGAGCATTCCGGACACTGTAGCCACACATTGTGATCTCTAAAGCCAGGAATATTATCATGTTCCTCTATGACTCTTCCCTTTCCACAAGGGCATAGATACTCGTATCTCTCCGTATCTCCCTCTCCAGCTCCATATCCTGGATGATTTTCTTGATTTGAGTATATTAACTTATTTCTCATACTAAATCTCCTCTCTAATAGCTAACCTAGGAATTAATTCATATTCTTTATATGCTCCAAATCCTAAAATCAATGAGGCGGCTCCAAAAAGTATGGCCTTTACTTCATGTGGATGCTGCGCATAAATATCACGCGCTGCTTGTTCTATAAAACCTGATGCCTGCTCAGGCATTTCCTCTTTTACCATTATATTTTCTTCCATATAATCACCTGATCCTTTCTTTTTCAGTGGGCCCTGCTGTGATTATAGGTTATCA
>CAKVCR010000174.1 GCA_934725835.1 uncultured Odoribacter sp. | reverse complement strand
GAAGGCGATTGGAATCCCAATGAAGGCTGCGGAAGGTCGGCCGTGCGGAAGCGGAACGGCGCAGGAAAAAGTCCTGGTATGGCGCGAACAGCATCCAACCGGACGGAAAGCGGACTGCAATAGAGATACAGGGCTTGATCCAAAGACGATCCGAAAGTGGTGGGATACTTGAAATATCCTGCATAAATTATTTATCATACATACCGCAAATACTATGTGCATAATAAATAAGACGCACCAGAGGAATCCCTCTGGTGCGTGCTTTTTACAGGTTTTTCTGAATGGTTGCCGGGTCTAATAATGCGTTCTCGACGATTCGACTAAGAACGGAGGTATATCCTTTACCGAGGGACTTTGCTCGGCGCATGGCTTGAGGGGACAGCCGCAGCGTAACAGTTTGCTTGCAGCGGGATTCCCGGTTTGCTTCTGATATTCTTTTGAATTTTGCTAATTGTTCCAGCGTAAGTTCGGGGCAATCTTCGTCTGGGACTGCCGGTGTAGCAGCCAACGTGTTTAGCATTTCTATTTGTGCCTCTGTCAGAGGCGTATTCAAGTTAATTTCCTTGCGTGTAATCATAATACATCCTCCCTTCTTGCGTTGTAGCCTTACGAGCAGAGATCAGTCTAATGGCTCTTTCGCGTTCAGTATAGACTACCATGATAATTACAGTGACGGCAATGCCGTTGATTTGACCGATGGTGATGTAGCGATCCTCGTCCGTAGAGTGCGCTTCATCGTAAAACTCTATCCTGTTTTCATCTTGAAATACCCGTGCAGCGGTGCTGAAATCTATGCCATGTTTGGCAATGTTGATTTTTTCTTTTCCGTCGTCCCACTCAAATAGCATTTTGTAATCCTCCGTTCATTTATAGTATATCGAAAAGTAAGACAAAATGCAACACAAAAAAGATTACGAGGCAATACGCTATTTTGTAGAGCTGCATAAAAACAGAAAGGCAATCACTGGTTGTCAAGATGTAACCTAAATGTGGTTTACTTTATGACGAAATAGCTGGTAGACTTTGTATTGTAAGTTGTATTGATAGGAGGTGTAATTATTATCCAGTAGTAAGTAGAAGCCACAATATTAGACACTATACAGAAAGGATGAAAACAAATATGAAGAAGTTACTTTCACTCTGCATGGCGTTGGTAATGGTCGTAAGCATGGCCTTGGGTGTCTCGGCAAAACAGGTTAGCTTGGATGACCTTGCAGAAGAGACTATTGAGGTATCGGAAGATAGGCAAGAAAGTGGTGCCTTGGTATATACATATGAAAAAATTGATGTATTTATCGAAAAGGCGAGGATGATGTTCCCGACCATTGAAGATGTGGAGTTGGCATATTTCCTGCTTGAGTTTACAGGCCAATCTTGCGAAGCTGCTCCTGAAGAGGAAGCGCTTTTGATGCTGGAATATGATAATATTTCAATTTCCACATCCTACATAAGAGTTAGCGAGACCGGGTGCGAAGAGGTTGATCCGAGTCAGGAGATTGTGACAATTGATATTTTTAATTCCTCGGATGGATATATGCAATTGGAAACCGGTTTTACAAAAACAGGAACAACGGGAAGCACCAAAAGATTTAATGTTTGGACGATTGCTACATGGCTGAAGTACCCCGAGGTATGTCTTCAGGATGTATTAGTTGTGGGAACGAATGGATCTTTTGATGATAGTTATGATGAATTTGGTTATGTGAGACAAGTTTTCACTTGCCTTTCCTGCGGACAGGAGACCGTCTACAAAAGAGATGTAGACCGGACTACTATGTCAAATTTTGATGCATGGATGGAATATACAAGCGGAGGCATTCCCGCAATGAAGTTCGTGCCTCTCACACCGCGCTGCGATTATTGTGGCGGGACGGCCAGAGATAAAGTTTTCCGCGCTTTTATTAGATATGGTGTTTTGGTCGAAGGATCTGGTATGATTCAAGCGGCATATGGGCATAAAACGCTGGGGCCTAGCGATATTAGTGTTGGCGTTGATGCAAACGGAATGCCGAGTATCTCTGTTGGGTGGACATCAAGGATTACCACATACAATGCACGAGCAGTAACGCTTCAGTAAAGGCTTTAGATAATCGGAAACGCGGAGGGGATTTTCACCCTCTCCGCGTTTCTGACTTATTTTTCAATTTGTAGTATCAGTAGTATCAGTAGGTAAGTTTTCCGTAGTGTTTGAATTGCTGAGTTTCCAAATAATGCGACTGCCAACATATGCAATAGCTATAATTGCGCCCCCGTCGGCGTAATTTAAAAGGCTCATGAGTTGTCCGCCGAAAAATCCAAGCAGAATTGCAATAATAAAGGTACGAATATCCATAAGAATCCTCCTAAAACAATTGAGTATGGCGTATTATTGATACGGGAAAAAGTATACCAAAGAAACACAAATATAGTAAAGCAAGTTTAAGTGACAAAAACGGCAACTAGTAGTTGCCGTTTGTTGATATAAGTTAAATATTATATATAATGAAAATAAAAGTGATTGCAGGACCAAGTGGGGGATTAACCAGTAAGTGCTGGCGTGAAATCAATGACGGTACATATCGTGATAAAGAAGGGGGGGATGGATAATGGAGAAACAGAAGAAAAAGATAGTGCTGTGTATTGCTGTTGGCGTAATTGTTGCGTTAATATGTGGTGCATTCCTTAGTTTCTATCCCTTTTTGGGAGATGATTTAGTTGTGAGAGAAATTCAGTTTTGCACTTTTATAATTTGCGTAGTAATAGCAATATGTACGTCGATTATTATTTCTAAAAACAAATGAGGACAAAGCGAAGCGATGCCACAGCTTGCGGCATCGCTTCGCTTCTTATTCTAGTTCCAATATTCAACTGTTTCCGAGGAATAATAAATAGTTGCCTTTCGATCGGCAATATGATCAACGGTAACCCCTCCGGTGAAACTTATTCCGATAGACCCTTTACTTACTGATATGGAAGGAGAAACGACACCCAAAACGGAGTGCCCATAAAGACCACCGACAAAAATATGATGGATATTTCCGGTTACACCATTAGGCACCTTAACGGAAACTCTTACGGTCCCTGTTTTTGCATAACAATCGAGAATCATTCCAGTGCCAGAAACTAGGTGCGTTTGGGCGACAGGAAACTGCATATTTATTGTATTGAAATCGGACTGCGCTTCATATGTAGGAGTACCGTAGTGGGCAAAAGCAGGACTACCATCGCTTCCTGCATTGCCGGTGAAGTGGTATTCAACAGTCAAAGAACTGGATTTCTGTGAAACACCAATTTCACTGTCTGAAGAATCATATGCGATCCATCTTAGTGCGGCGGCATCGGAGTTTGTCGCAATGGGACAGCGGTTCCATGTGAAAGTATAACTAAACTCGGCTGATTTTAGATAACACGAATGTCGAGTTATCGAGCCGGTACAGGTTGATCCTAACGACTGAAGCTCCACGGAGGATAATGACTCACCGGCAGCGAGCCTATGGAACAGCGCAATCTCTGAATCATTATATCCGTATGCGGCTAATGTCGAATCAGATAATGAAGCGCGATTCAATAGAGCATTTTCAAAGTTAGAGACAATCTCCATGGCTTCAAACTCACTAAGGCCAATTTCTTCAAGTTCTTGAGGTGAGCTGTTTTGTAACATGTCAATATAGTCGTATTCGTTAACCGGATCAAGCTGAATTACATTGTTGGAATCAATTGCGGAAGCAGGCATGGATAGAGAAAAGAGAAGAGCAAAAACGAAAAGCAACGATAATAAATTTTTCTTTTTCATGGAAACCTCCTTTTGTGTTGTGGGCAAGAATGCAAGACATTGTATGTTCGGCCTATAGAAGTCACAGCATCTTGTGCGAGACTCGATTTTATGATAGAAAAGAGATCCCAAAAAGTAAACCACATACACTTTACAATGTGGCAACTGGCGATTGCGTTTTGAAAGTTATGTAGAAATATTCTAACTTTAGAAAAACCGGAGAAAAACGGTGGAGTTTTTACCGAGTTTTTTCTTGACAAAGTAAAATAAAATATATAAGATACATAATGTACATAAATTAAATAAAAGGAGCGGCGGAAATGAAAGTAATCGCAATTGCAAATCAAAAGGGCGGCGTGGCGAAAACAACAACGACGCATAATTTGGGCGCTGCGTTGGCTGCTGCGGGTAAGAACGTGCTGCTGATCGATCTGGACAGTCAGGCCAGTTTGACGATCAGCGTTGGCATGGAGCCGCTGGAGGTTCCGAAGACGATTGTAGACGTTCTGAAGAAAGACGGCGCGCCGATCCGCGAGTGCGTACAGAAAATCAATGATCGGCTGCACATTGTGACGTCGATTATCGATCTGGCTCCGATGGAGATGGAGATGCTTTCGCGGGCGAGCCGGGAAAAGATCCTCGACCGGGCGCTGAAGCCGATCAAGGACAGCTATGATTACATTTTGATCGATTGCCCGCCGCAGCTTTCGATTCTCACAATCAATGCGCTTTCCTGTGCGGACGGCGTTCTGATCCCTGTCAAGACGGACTACCTGGCATACCGTGGACTGACGCAGCTGCAGGACAGCATCCGGGAGATCCAGGAGCTGATTAACCCGGATCTGAAGGTGCTGGGCGTGATTGCGACACTCTACGATGCGCGGGTATCGGACGACAAAGATATTCTTGCGCTGCTGAAGGAAGAGTATAATCTCGTTGGCGTTGTGAAGCGGCTGGCGGTGGCGAAGAAAGGAATTTATGACGGGCTGGCGGTCGTGGAGCAGGCACCGAGCAGCGAAATTGCGAAAGAATACACGGCAATTGCGAAGATGATTATAAGCGAAAATTTCGACCGGGAGGATATTGAAAATGGGTAATTTGAAAGAGCGTGAGAACCGGCGCAGAGCGTCTGTCGTTGGCAGTATCATTGAGCAGCAGCCAGCAGAGGAAATGAAGCAGAGTAGTGCCGGCCGCGGCCGGCCGAAGGAGGATCGGGAGCTGCGGAAACGGGTTACCCTGTCCGTGCTTCCTAGTCTGTATGAAGATATTCAAAAAATCGCGTATGTAGAGAGACGCAGCGTTAGTGAACTGCTTAGTGAGCTTATGGTACAGTACCGTGATCAGCAGAAAGCGGCACTTTCGGAGTACGAAAAGGTCAAAAAATAAAAGAGGCAACTCTGAGTTGCCTAGATGTAAACCACACGTGGTTTACATCTAATGGGGCTTGAATATAAGATTAGGAGCGAAAAACACGTGACACTTAGAGAAAAATTGATTGTATTGAGAGACAAGGCAGGCCTCTCTCAGATGGTACTGGCTAACCAGATTGGTGTATCAAGGCAAGCAGTATCGCGCTGGGAAAGTGGAGATGCAACTCCATCGGTGGATAAGCTGAAGGCACTGGCGAAGATATACTGTGTATCGCTGGATTGGCTATGCAGCGACGGAGACGAGCCAGAAGAAAGTAAAGAAAAGATAGAATTGCTTCATACAAATATAACCGATGAGGCGAAAACATATTTCGATAAAGAGCGAGAAGCAAAAAGAGTAAAGCGAATGATCGCTATAGTAGCTGTAGTATTAGGAGTTTTGATTTCTGCGTGCATACTATTCATAAAAACACGACAGAAATCAAAACCAATAGAGGAACTTCCATATAAGACAATAGACCCAAAAGATTCATCAGATGTGGATTCTTTCGGATTCGATTGGTAATTTCAATAAGGAGTGTATTGAATGAAACAAAAACGGATTATTGGAATGATGTTAGTGCTGGCAGTAATTTTTAGTTGTTTAACTGTTCCTGCGTTTGCGCAAGAGGGAATGAGCGAAAAAGCTGCTTCGGTAGAGAGACGAGCCTCTGGCCGCTTCAGCATAACGGTTAAAGCTGGTGGCATAAGTAAAGCAAATTCGGGTTTTCCTCTTGAGAAGGGGGATACAGTAAGAATTAAAGCATCATACGCACCAGCGGATTCAACAGTAAACTTTGGGTTAACTGGACCAGACAATCAATTCTATTATATTCCTGTTTCAACGGGAACAATTGATGAGACAATTGAAGTAAACCAACATGGCTACTATACGCTTACGATAGAAAATACTTCAAGTGTAGATATCACAGTGAACGGGTATGTAAATTACTGAGGAGAATAATTGAAATGGCTGCGCTTTTTCGTAAAGAAAGCGCAGCCGTTTTTTGTGTGCAATAAGAAAAGCCGTAAGGAGGCACTTTTTGAAATCGGATCAATATAACGGTTTACCCGTTTGCGCGAATGCGTGAACGGGTAAACCGTTATATCTATATATACTCGGTTTATGTTGACTTTATCAACATAGTATGGTAAGATGGGCTTGAATAGAAAAGGACGGTAAATTAGGACTGGCTGGGAGGGAAAACAAATGACAATT
>CAKVCR010000173.1 GCA_934725835.1 uncultured Odoribacter sp. | reverse complement strand
AGGTATGGTCGTTTGAAAATGAGTATGTAATTACTCAAAAGGTGAAAATTACTGATGCTTCTATTGCTGAAATTAAGGGAACTATAGAATATCAGGCATGTCGCGAAGGTCAGTGTGTAATGTTTGACGAAGAGTTCAGCATTAAAATGAAAGAAGCTAAAGTAGAGGCTGCACCGGTTGCAAAAAAGGAATCGGAAAAAGATGAATCTTTGTGGTTGTTCTTTTGGGGAGCATTCGTTGCGGGTTTGGCTGCAGTGGTAATGCCTTGCGTATTCCCGATGATTCCTATGACTGTTTCTTTCTTTATGCATGGCGATTCTAATAAAGCCAAGGCTAAGGCTAAAGCGATATTTTTCTCTTTGTCAATTATTGCTATTTATACGGCATTGGGATTGATTATTTCTATGCTGCTGGGACCTGATTTTATTAACTGGTTGAGTACTAATTGGGTTCCGAATGTATTCTTCTTTGTAATCTTTATGATTTTTGCTGCTTCTTTCTTTGGAGCTTTCGAAATTGTATTGCCATCATGGATTGTAAATAAATCAGATGCACAAGCAGATAAAGGCGGTTATGTTGGAGCATTCTTTATGGCATTTACGTTGGTGTTGGTTTCTTTCTCATGTACTGCTCCGATTGTAGGTACCGTTTTAGTTGAGGCTGCTCGTGGTTCTGTATTACGTCCTATTATTGGTATGTTAGGTTTCTCTGTTGCTGTAGCCTTACCGTTTGGATTCTTTGCTTTCTTCCCATCAAAACTTAGTAATTTGCCGAAATCTGGTGGTTGGTTGAATTCGGTGAAGGTTGTTTTAGGTTTTATTGAGGTTGCTCTTGGTTTTAAATTCTTGATGGTTGCAGACCAAACATACCATTGGGGTATACTAGACCGTGAAGTTTATATTGCAATTTGGGTAGCTGTATTTACTTTGCAGGGCTTATATTTGATGGGAAAACTTAAGTTTGCTCACGATAGCGAATTGCCCTATATCGGTGTTCCTCGATTGATGTTTATTATTGCTACATTTACTTTTGTGATTTATTTGATTCCGGGTATGTTTGGCGCTCCGTTGAAGGCATTGGCAGGTTATTTCCCTCCGCAGGAAACTATCGACTTTGACATTAGACGTATTGTTCGTGAGGAAATGAAAAATATTACAGTAAGTAGCGGTACTGCTACAGCTTCTGCTAAACCTGCAGAATGTGAAGCTCCTAAATATGCAAACTTTTTACATTTGGCTCATGGTTTAGAAGGGTATTTTGATTATGAGCAAGCATTGAAATGTGCTCAGGCACAGGATAAACCGTTGTTTATTGATTTTACAGGACATGGTTGCGTGAATTGTCGTGAAATGGAGCAAACTGTATGGTCAGATCCTCGGGTTATGAAAATGTTGAAAGAGGAGTACGTTATTTGTGCTCTTTATGTAGATGATAAAACTGAATTGCCCAAAGAAGAATGGTATGTGTCTGAATATGATGGGAAGAAAAAGAAAACTCTGGCTAAAAAGAATGCGGATTTTCAAATAAAAAAATTTGCTTCTAATGCTCAGCCCAATTATATTTTGCTAGATAGCCGTGGTGGTCATGATGATGATTTGCAACAACATGTATTAGCTCCAGCACGTGGACATAATTTGGACAAGGATGCTTTTGTAGAATTCTTGAAACAAGGTTTGGAGGAATATAAGAAAAGAGGACAGAAGAAGTAATTTTTAATACTTGAAAGAAGTCGGTTGGCGATTTGTCGTCAGCCGACTTTTTTGTTTTATGAAATTTGGTTAGTTATTCGTGTTTTTACTAAATTTGCAACTTTATAAAATTGATTTGATTTTTTTATATGGAGTGGATTTATGGTTTGTTGTTTGGAACGGGAGTCGGACATTCGATTTTGCTGATTGCTGTAGTTATTTTTATAGGTATTTTATTGGGAAAGATAAAAGTAGCAGGGATATCTTTGGGAATGACCTGGATTTTGTTTGTCGGTATAATATTAAGCCACTTTGGTATGCGAATGGATGCACAAGCATTGCATTTCCTTAAGGAGTTTGGCTTAATTTTATTCGTATTTTCAGTTGGATTGCAAGTAGGACCTGGATTTTTTTCCTCTTTCAAGAAAGGTGGTATGACGTTGAATCTTTTAGCTACGTTGGTTGTGGTATTAGGTGTTGTAACAACTTATATTATCTATAAGATTACAGGATTGGATGCAACGATTATGGTTGGAATTTTATCTGGGGCTGTGACAAATACTCCTGGATTGGGAGCTGCCCAACAGGCATATTTTGATATGACAGGTAATGAAGGATCGCAGATAGCTATGGGATATGCTGTTGCTTATCCCTTGGGTGTGATAGGGATTATTTTAGCCATTATTCTAGTGCGTTACATTTTTAGAATTCGTTTGGATAAAGAAGCCGCGGAGGTTGAAAGTAAGATGGGTGAAAAAGCATCGCATGCGACACATGTGTCTATTTTAGTGAAAAATCCAGGATTGTTTGGCAAAGAGATACGTGAAGTGGCGGGACTGATAAATAAAAAGTTTGTTATTTCACGAGTATTGGGGAGAGATGGTGATTTAAAGATAGCGACATCTAATACGTGCTTACAAGAGGATGATTGTTTGTTTGTTATTATTGCAGAACAAGATATTGAAGCTATTGTTGCCTTTCTTGGAATGCAGATTGAAATGAATCAGGCGGATTGGGATCAAATTGATGAAAATATGGTGTCAAGACGTATTTTGATTACACGTTCAGAGATTAATGGAAAGACTTTGGGACAATTACATCTGAGAGGGGGATTTGGAGTAAATGTAACACGGGTGAATCGAGCAGGTGTGGATTTAGTGGCAAGTCCAGTTTTGGAGTTGCAAATGGGAGATCGTGTAACAGTGGTTGGTCCGGAAAAGAATATTGCAAATGTTGAAAAGCGCTTGGGTAATTCGTTACGCCGTCTTCGTGAGCCTAATTTAGTGCCGATTTTTTTAGGTATAGCATTAGGTATTCTACTTGGAAGTATTCCGTTTGTTTTTCCCGGAATCCCTCAACCTGTTAAGTTGGGATTGGCAGGAGGACCACTGATTATTGCTATATTAATTAGTAGGTTTGGCCCCCATTATAAATTGGTTACATATACAACAATGAGTGCCAATTTAATGTTGCGAGAAATAGGAATTTCGTTATTTTTGGCATGTGTGGGATTAGATGCAGGAACAGGATTTGTTGAGACGATTGTGAATGGGGGGTATGCTTGGATTGGCTACGGTTTCATTATTACTTTTATTCCGTTAATAATCGTAGGGGTGATGGCAAGGATTGTTTATAAGATAAACTACTTTACGTTAATGGGATTGATAGCCGGTAGTACAACAGACCCGCCAGCTTTGGCATATGCAAATGGTGTCGCAGGTAATGATATGCCAGCTGTTGGGTATGCTACTGTGTATCCGTTGACTATGTTTTTGAGAGTTTTGACTGCACAAATGTTGGTGTTAATGTTATTGTAAAAAATGATAAAACAGATATAATATGGCTTTCGGTATTGCAGACCTGAGTATCATTCCTATGAGAAGGGAACCATCTGAGAGAAGTGAAATGGTATCACAAATTCTTTTTGGAGAGTTATATGAAATTTTAGAGGAGGTGGAAAAATGGGTGTATGTGCGTTTATTGCATGATGGTTATGAGGGTTGGATTGATCGAAAAATGAGTGTCTGTGTTAGAGAGGAATATTTGCAGACTTATCAAAATAATACACATGTGCTGGCAACTGAAGTTTTTCATATTGTAGCGAAAGAGGGTGAATGGGGAAATAAATTAATTGTGTCTGGTAGTGTATTCCCTCTGTATAATACAGAAACTAAAAAAATGAAAGTTGGGAACGACGTATATACTTTAGTGAATAAGGTTAAAGAAGTGAATGTACAGAATGTGCGTGATTTATTGGTGGGTTATGCGTTGATGTATTATAATGCCCCTTATTTATGGGGTGGTCGTTCTCCTTATGGAATTGATTGCTCAGGTTTATCACAAATTGTGTATCGTTTGGGAGGGGTGAATTTACCTAGAGATGCTTCTCAACAGGTTACTTGGGGACAAGACCTGTCATTTATAGAGGAAGCATTACCGGGTGATTTGGCTTTTTTTGGTGATGAGGTGGGTAATATAACGCACGTAGGAATTATTTGGGAACAGAATAGAATTATACACGCTTCAGGAAGAGTGCGAGTGGATAAAATAGATCACCAAGGTATTTACAATGAAGAATTGAAGAGGTATACGCATAACCTTAAAGTGATTAGGCGTATACTTAATTCGTAGTTTATAATTTTTCTTTGGATTCTGGTCCGCTGCAAAAAATTAAATCGAGGATACTTAAATTTGCAGCGAATGGAAAACGATCATTGAAAGTTTGTCGATAAGGGTGTGATAAAAACGCTATCCCAGGGTTTCTATGTGATGCTTTAGGGTGAATTGCTGTACGCAAGTCTGTATAATTCGGTGTGTTTTGGGGGATATAGTCGGATGTGTACAAAATATTTTTTTTAAGTTTTAGCAAATTCAAAATAGTAGCTAGTATAGCATTATTTAAATCTAAAAGGAATGTCTCTTTTTTTTCGAAAAAAGGGATTAGGTCGTCAATGTAATACTCATAGTAGGGGGAATTTTTGTAGGCAGATTCGATACCTTTGAAATGGAGCTTCTGCCAATTTGTCGTATAAACTATCCTTAGGTCCTTTATAAGTGTTTTACTGTTAGCTTTTACTACAGGTACAGAAAGAGGAATAATCCCGTTAGCTGTCATTATTTCACACCGATTCCGGTAACTTTGTTTCCCAAAGTTTTCATATTGTTCAATAAAAATATGTTCAGCACAGTTTATGGCTGAAAAGTACGAAATAGGGGGGAAATATGCAGTGGCTAATAAAAGTTGGTCTATATTCATTTGAGTAAATTTAACTATGCGTTTTTTTTTGTTTTGTTTAATAGGACGAAGATAGTGAAACTATCTGTATTTTGTAATCGGATTGTTGCAAAATGGAATAAAATTTGCTTAGGCTAAGAAATAGTTATGTAATATACAAATTTGATGAGGTTAAAGTATGAAAAAAGTTTGCAAAATCATTCTTTGTTTTGTATATTCGGGTGCTGGAGTGGTTTAAACGCTTAAGTAGTTGTCATAATATGTCGGACAATATGTTTTTGATTAGAAGATTTATAGCAGTGAGGATGTAAATATCAATAAAAATTGTTTGGTAAAATGAGATTAGATGTAGCCTTGCCTGATCCTTTGTTAAAGCCTTTCCTTCCAATTATTCGCAGAAGGTATGAAAAGAGTGTGTTGCGAAGATTAGAGTATACTAATCACAAATTTTGTTTGTCTGACGTTTTTAATAATCATCTGTATTTTGGATTGCATGAGTTAGATGGAGGTGAGTGGGTATTTCGCGAGTGGGCACCTACTGCTACTGCTATTTATATAATAGGAGAATCAAGTGAATGGGTGAAACGTGAGGAGTTCCGTTTGAAGAATATTGGAGATGGTGTTTGGGAAGTGAAATTACCGAAGGAAGAAATGTGGCATGGAATGAAATATAAATTATGGGTGGAATGGCAGAGTGGATGTGGGGAGAGACTTCCGGCTTATGCTCGTAGAGTGGTGCAAGATGATATATCTAAAGTTTTTTCTGCAGAAGTATGGCAACCTTGTAAACCATACCAATGGAAAAATATACAACCTTGTAGAATTGATAATCCATTGATTTATGAGGCTCATATTGGTATGTGTATGGAAAACCGTCGGGTATCTACGTTTGATGAATTTCGTTCTTATGTTTTACCGCGAATTGTTGAATTGGGGTATAATACTATACAATTGATGGGAATTCAAGAGCATCCATATTATGGTTCGTTTGGGTATCAGGTGTCTAATTTTTATGCTGTCAGTTCACGTTTTGGTTCGCCTGATGATTTGAAACGCTTGGTGGATGAAGCACATGGTTTGGGAATAGCTATTGTGATGGATTTAGTCCATTCTCATGCTGTGAAAAATGAGGTTGAAGGCTTAAGTTGCTTTGCGGGAGATTATAATCAGTACTTTTATTCTGGAGAACGGGGAGAGCATAAATTATGGAATTCTCGTTGTTTTAATTATGGAAAAGGTGAAGTTGTCTCTTTTCTCTTGTCAAATTGTAAATATTGGTTGGAAGAGTATCATTTAGATGGGTTTCGTTTTGATGGTATAACTAGTATGTTGTATTGGGATCATGGTCTTGGTAGAGATTTTACAGACTATAAATTCTATTATGACGGAAATCAAGATGAGGATGCAATAACCTATTTGACGTTGGCTAATCAATTGTGTCATGAAGTGAATCCTAATATGAT
>CAKVCR010000172.1 GCA_934725835.1 uncultured Odoribacter sp. | reverse complement strand
TTCCACATCTCACGCATATAGCATGTACTTTAGTCACATATTCTGCCACTGCCATTAAATTAGGCATCGAACCAAAAGGATTTCCCAAATAATCCATATCAAGTCCTGCAACTATCACACGAACACCATTATCCGCTAAAATTTTGCATACGGATACTATATTAGAGTCAAAAAATTGTGCTTCATCAATACCCACCACATCAACATCTCCTGTCAATAAAAGAATATTTCCGGAATTTTCCACCGGAGTACACCGAATCGCATGAGAATCATGCGAAACCACATCTCCTTCAGAATAACGCACATCTATAGCAGGTTTAAAGATTTCCACTTTTTGTTTTGCAAATTGCGCACGTTTCAAACGACGAATCAATTCCTCCGTTTTTCCCGAAAACATAGAGCCACAAATTACTTCTATCCACCCGTTCCGTTTTGCATTTTCCAAAAACATGTCACTGTATTTTTTTAACCCGTACAAATTTACAAATTATTCCATCAAGCAGGAAAGAAATTTACCAACAGCTCTCTGCAACTGAGCCACCGTACAAGTATAGTGGTTTACCAATATTGTTAAAGCCAAACGTTCGCCTTTATTATTAGTTAGATATCCGGATAAGCAGCGTACTCCGGACATAGAACCTGTCTTTGCCTGCAAATTATTATTCAATTGCGGATAGACATGACTATAACCTGCCAATCCACCATCGACACCGGCCCTAGGAAGTGAAGCTAAAAAAGCTGTATGTTCTCTTTGACCAATATATACCAACAAATCTGTCAAAACCCGAGCCGGCAAAGCATCTAATGGAGATAAACCACAGGCATCATAAAGAGTAATTCCCTGAGTATTTATCCCTGCTTTATCCAATAAAGCAGACACTCCTCTTTGCCATTCCTTTCCTCCTACCAACCGTCCCATTGCTTCTGCAAAAAGATTCACACTCGCTTTATTCGTATGAAAAACAATATCATCCAAACACGGAGAATCAAAATATGTCAATCTTATCCGTGCAGTATCAACAATAACATTATTATCCACTTTAATTTTTTTGCTGACAAGCGAATCTTCTAATTCGTTGACACAAACTGCTGCAGGATCATGCAATGCCCCTTTTATCTTGAAAGATTTACGGTTCGCCGGTAAAGTCCCTTTTACACACAATACCGTGCTATAAGGTCCTCCATATATCCAAGCATTATCTCGATTACCGGCAGCGGCTCTCACCTTATTCAAGATTTCAATCCCCGGTAAAGCAGGGTTAACAGATACCAATTTTGCCAAAGAATCAACAGCTCCTGTCTGAAAATCAAAGACACAAGTATTATCTCTATAATTAAAAGGCAAATAAATAGCTCCATAATAATTGGAAATATCTTCCCATACCCAAGAACCTGGAATATCTGTACCTTTCTCAGCTCCTTCCACCAACAACCTGCCATTAATTTGTGTGATACCGGCATGCTGGATTTCAGCAACCAGTTTTTTTACAAATGAGTAGTGCGGAAAAAAACGAGAATCTAAAGTCGGGTCACCGGATGCAGAAATAATTATATCACCATATAATATACCTTCTTTTATTTCTCCTGTATAAAATACATTTGTACGATAACGGTATTTACCACCTTTTTCCTGCAACGCAAACCACGTAGGCAAAATCTTCGCAACAGAAGCCGGAGTCAATGCCATCCCAGAATTATGGGAAACAATCTCTTCTCCATCACACACCCGCTTGACCGATATACTGACAGCTCCATTCTTAATACCATTCGTATTCAACAATTCCTCTAATGCTGCCGATTGTCCATATCCACACAGCCCAACCCATAACAATCCAATCAACAAAAGTTCTTTCTTCATTTCCTTACTGATTGTCTATCGTTTTCAAAATCTTATCAACCTCTTCCTCGGTATCGTGCAATTTTGATTTACAAAAAGCTATCAATTCAGAAATGCGTTTTACATTAGCACTCAGTTCATCAACATCCAACTGATTATCTTCCAACTTAGCAACGATACTCTCTATTTCGGTCATTGCCTCTTTGTATGTTAGTTTCTTCTCTTCACACATATCCTATTTCTTTTAATTATTATCAATAACAACGCTCTTTACAGTTCCCCCTGCCAATAGAGTCTCCAAACAATCACCCGAGGACAACTCTGTAATGTCTTTTACCGCCTTACCATTTAAACGTGTAATAGAATATCCTCGTTTTAACACATTACGAGGATCCACATATTTCACTGTAGTTGCTGCCAACTCCAAACGTTGCCTGTATTCTGTCAGAATTGCCGATACATAACGTTGCATATCTTGTTCTATCCGCTCTAACAGACTTCCCCGCTTAGCCAGGCCTAAAGTCACTCGATTCTCCAAGCGAGTTAACGTTTGGATTAAATCGTGTGAATGTTGTGCAACAAAAGCCGAAGATGCATATCCAACCCGTTGGGATAATATCCGCAGACGAGATTGACTATCAATCAATAAAGATGCCACCAAACCTTTAAAATCTGTTTGCAATGCCAAAAGTTTTTCTTCTTGTTCATGGAAAGCATCTATCAAAAATACTGCTGCTGCGGTAGGTGTCTTCACACGCAAATGTGCCACTCGATCTACAATCGTTTCATCTCGTTCATGACCTATTCCGGCAATGACCGGCAATGGAAACTGAGCTACGTGAGCAGCCATATCATAAGTATCAAAGCTACTCAAATCCGTTTGCGAACCTCCACCTCTAATCAATACAACAACATCAAAAACCGACTCATATTCATATATTTTTTCCAAAGCTGCAATCACGGATTCTGTCGTTTTATCACCTTGCATCACAGCAGGGAAAAGATGCACATGAAATTGATAATGATACGGGTTATTCATCAATTGATTCATGAAATCACCTAGTCCGGCAGCTGTCGGTGAAGATATCACAGCCACATTTTTAGGCAGTAGCGGAAAAGGCAATTCACGATTCATATTTATAATTCCCTCAGTTTCCAACTGCTTCAAGATTTCTTGCTTTTTACGCTCTAAATCACCGATTGTATACGTTGGATCTATATCACGGACATTCAAAGAGTAGCCATACAATTCATGAAACACCACCTCCACAAGCAACATCACCCGCATACCTTTACCTAAAGCACGACCGGTTGTTGTCTCAAAATAAGGTTGTAAAGTACGGAAAGTAAATGCCCAAATTGTTGCACGAGCTGTAGCGATAATATTATCATCCCCTTCCCGTTTATCAGCTAACTGCAAATAGCAATGTCCAGAACGATTCCGTTGAATCTCGGTAATTTCTGCCGTAATCCATACCGTTTCCGGAAATCCATGCTTTAAAACATCTTTTATCCGGTTATTCAATTCATATAATGTTACCGCTTGCATATCTGATTCTATCGGGTGTTATCAACTATTGTTCCAACTTCACAGAATGATTCAGTTCATCTATATAATCCAACAGTTCTTCACGTCCCAAGCGTTTTTCGGCAGATGTCATAAAAGCTATCGGTGTCGATTCCCAAGTATCCAACATGGCCCGATGATAGTTGTCTATACAATTCAACCGCTGCGTTGTAGTCAACTTATCAGCCTTTGTAAATACCATCACAAAAGGCACTCCATTTTCACCTAACCACTCCATAAATTCAAGGTCAATCTTTTGCGGCTCATGCCGGCTGTCCACCAATACAAATAGACAAATAAGATTCTCCCGTTTCAGAATATAATCACGAATCATCTTTTCAAACTGCCTTCGCAACCCTTCTGAAGTACGGGCATATCCATACCCTGGTAAATCAACCATATACCAGGAATCATTTATCAAAAAATGATTAATCAACTGTGTTTTTCCCGGACGGGCAGCAGTCTTTGCCAACTTCTTATTATTGGTCAGCATATTAATCAACGATGATTTGCCGACATTAGAACGTCCGATAAAAGCATATTCATGACGATTCGGGGCCGGACATTTAGCCACCGTTGAATTACTCATTACAAATTCAGCTTTCAATATATCCATAATCGTCTGTTTTGAATTAATAATTATTATCTACTCCTCTCCATTTGTCAAACTATGGGGAATATCCTTCCCTGCCTTTTTCGACTTGACACCCAATTCGTGCAGTTTCTTTGCCTGCGA
Source organism: uncultured Odoribacter sp. (assembly GCA_934725835.1). Lineage (GTDB taxonomy): Bacteria > Bacteroidota > Bacteroidia > Bacteroidales > Marinifilaceae > Odoribacter. The sequence continues at coordinate 2,259 of CAKVCR010000172.1, read as the reverse complement.
AACAATATTACCATTACCGGTTTTCAAACGTCCAAGCGCCTGTTCATACACCGTCTGGGTCTTCGAAAGACAATCTCCTATTGTCTGAAAACTTTCAAAAAAAGCGATACACTTATCATATAGTTTTGCTCCTCGTTCTGCTATATCCTGAGCATTGCGATTTTGAAATTCACGAGCCCATAAATCAGCTGTCAGTTTCAGCGATACAATCAAATTGGCAGGACTTAACAGCAAGACACGTTTTCGATATGCATCGCTCCACAAAGCAGAATCGTGTTGCATGGCTAAGACATAAGACGCTTCATTGGGAATAAACATCATCACAAAATCGAGCGTATTATCTGCCCAATTGTCATAACCTTTATCAGCCAGTTCATCAATGTGCTTACGGACAGAATGTAAATGCTCTTTCAAAGCATTATCTCGTTCTACATCGGTCTCTGCATTACAATAATTCACATAGGCAGTCAATGACACCTTCGAATCTATAATCACCCGACGATTGTCCGGATACAACACCACAACATCCGGACGCATCGCTTTACCGTTTTCGTTGTAAACCACACGATTATCCTGATCCTTCAACGTTTCTTGAATAAAATATTCCCTTCCTTTTGTCAAACCGGAATTTTCCAGTATTCGTTCCAGAATCATCTCACCCCAATCTCCCTGAGCCTTTGAGTTTCCCTTCAACGCACTGGTCAAATTTGCTGCATCAATACGAATTTGATTATTTAACTGCACCAGCTCTGTAATTTTCCTTTCCAATAACGTGCGTTCAGTAGCCTCTTTATGATAAGTTTCATCTACTTTCTTTTTAAACTCCTCAATATCCTTATTCAAAGGCTGTAAAATCTTTTCAATATTTTCTCGATTGGTTTCCGTAAAACGATGGGATTTATCTTCTAAAATTGTTCCTGCCATATTACGGAACTGCTCTGTCATCAACTGGCTGATTTCGCCTATTTCCTTTTTTTGTGTAGCAAGTTTTTCTTCTGTCTGGCGTAAACTCTCTTTCAAACGTTCCGTTTCAGAAACAAGACGTACTTTCTCCTCCTGCAATTGCTCCTCCTTTAAGCGTAAACGCTGTACATCTGCGTCCATACTGGACAATCGGCTCTCAACAGCTCTCTTACTGCCATGTGTCATCAAAAATGCCACGACACCTCCCAACAATATTCCTCCTAAAAATATGACAATTTCCATAACACACCTCCCACCTCTATTAGTACTCCACTTTTTCCACAGACGTTTTCCACATACGGAACTCTTCGCCAGCCTCTTTTTCCTCCACCTTCAAAAAAGGAATAGAACGCTCAGCTTCAGGCATGGTAATCTCTTTATAAATAAACGAATCGTCAAACCCTGCATCTGCAGCATCTTCTTTTGTAGATGCATAATAGACTTTCGATGGACGCGCCCAATAAATGGCCCCCAAACACATTGGACAAGGCTCACAACTGGCATACACTTCACATCCATCCAGTTGATATGTGCCTAATTTACGACAGGCTTCCCGAATAGCATTCACCTCCGCATGAGCTGTCGGATCATTGCTCGGTGTCACAGAATTTCCACAAGCCGCAACAATCTCTCCATCCTTTACAACCACAGCCCCAAAAGGACCTCCACTCCCATTCTTCACATTCTCCTTAGCTAAACGAATAGCCTCATCCATAAACTTCTTCTCGTACATATCTACTTTTTTTTCATATCCTGTGGAATTTTCGTTCCGGTATCTATCTGTTTACCGCTATACCACAACATAAACACTCCGACAATAACAAATGGAATACTCAAAATTTGTCCCATATCCAACACCATACCGGCTTCCCATGGTTCTTGAACTTCCTTCACAAACTCAATAATGAACCGGGCGGTGAAAATCAGTATTAAAAACGAACCGAAAATAAAACCCATCCGCTTTTTCAAATCCGTACGCCAATAAATATGCAATAATATAAAGAAACTGATTAAGTAACAGATAGCTTCATACAATTGAGCCGGATGACGCGGTAATTCAGGATTTTCCATACCCGAATTGACAAAACAGAATCCCCAGGGAGCATCAGTCACAACACCCACAATCTCTGAATTCATCAAATTACCCATACGGATAAAAAAACCTGCTAAAGCAATGGGAATAACAGCTCTATCTAAAATCCAAAATATTGACTTCTTGCTTACCTTCTTGGAATAATACCACAAACCGGCAATAATACCAATAGCTGCCCCATGACTTGCCAGCCCCTGATAACC
>CAKVCR010000171.1 GCA_934725835.1 uncultured Odoribacter sp. | reverse complement strand
AGGGCATTTCCTGAATACAGGGAATACACCATGAACCCCAAAAATCCAACAACACGAGTCCTCCTTTTTTTACATATTTTGACAAATGAAATTCCTGTCCCTCAATGGTTTGAGCTACAATTTCTCGAAAAGGCATTCCCACGTTCGTCGCTTTCTGAGAATTGGAAAAATAATTCTGCTTTTCCTGACGTGTACTGATTAACGTTTCATACTGCTCCCGCAGTTCCGGCTGTATCGTTGGATAGACAGCCTTGACAAACGCTTCGCTATAAAGATCTTTCGCACAACAAGCAAAGAAAAAATAATCTCCCACGCTTGTTCCAGCATACGCTCGAATAAATTCTTCTGCTGCAGGAATCATGATTTCTCTAAAAAGGATTTGATTTCGCATGTTATAGTAATTATTCACCTCATTATCATTACAATCCGGAAAACCGAGAATGCTATCTCTCTCGCGAAACAAAATCTGACGACGGTGTCTTTCTTCCTGCCGTCCCTTCCCGACGGTCTCCATATAACAATCATTTATAGGAGTTCCGGACAGAGTAATTCCTATCGTGTCATAAAAAATTTTAATGTCTCCCCGTTCGATAATTACCGGAGTGGAATACATACCCGGGATCTCATTATCGTGTACATTCTCGACTGTCAGGACAAACACAGCAGGTTCTTGAACCGTTCCCCGGAACTGAAACGCTCCATTCCGGATTACGCTACTATCCACCGGTTCAGGCTTTTCCGAAGAAAAATAATATGTAGCGGGCGACATAAAGACACGACAACCATCATAACGTATCGGCAAACTACCAGTAAGCGTGTAATTATTCCCATTCCCACAGGAGCAAAAGAGTCCCATTGTCGCAAGCAATAGGACAATAAAACTATTTTTCAACATCATCATTTCTCTTCTTTTAGCATTTCAACCACGTAAGAAATTTCATCCATCAAAGCACTGGGACTTCCCCCGTATCCCTCTGCAAGATAACGGATACGACCGTTTTTAAGGATCGCTTTTTGGGGAATACCCGAGGTTTCAGGGAACATGGATTTATACACGGCATCATGAGATTTTTTCCCATCCCGATTAGCATCATAAAGCACTTCCATATTACGGAAATTATTCTTTTTCCACAAAGCATCAATCTTCACCTTGTTCGGTTCATCCTGCGTGATAATAAAATAGAATTTTACCCCCGGATCATTCGCATAGAGATCCACAGCCATCTGCATCCCGTCCAAAGCAGCGATACACGGGGCACACCATAACGCCCAGAAATCAAGTATCACAATATCATTCTTCTTGAAACCAGAGGATTTTATCTTGCCCCCCAAATGCGATTCCAAAACGAAGTCCTCGAAAGGCACATCAATCATCTTTGCCCGAAGTTCATTTTTAATTTTCTCTACTTCACTCCGTAATTTCAAGGATGCGACCCAGGCTTCAAACGTTGCCGGTTTCTTCTCCAAATTCGAATAATACTCCCGTAACTTATCATAGATAACTGGAGTCATCTGTCCTGCTCCAGCCGCTCCTTTCATCGCTTCCAAAGCTTCAGTCTGGCATCCTAATTTTTCCAAACTCGTGACATACGCTTCATTCCCAGCCGGATAATAGCGATAACGCTGCTCTTTCTCTATCAAGTTCATCGTGTTCACAGCTTCCTCGTAACGCCCACACTTTTCTGCCACTTGGGCATGGACTCCAATATAATAATATAACCACATGCGAGCCAAATTTTCTGCCTGTCTGGGAGAATACTGCATTCCCTGCATATAAGATCCATCCCCCACCTTCGCCACCATCGCATCAATCAATTTCTTAGATATACCGACAAAAACTTCCGGCGGAGTGGGAGTCTTCCGAATAGCAAATTCCACAGTCTTCTTGTAAACATCGCCTATCATCACAAACGTCATTTCCGGCAATATCTCTTCCAATTTAGCAAAATTCCCCGCTTTATAATATTTTGCGGCTAAATTGCGATAAAAGTTCCCATACACGAATCCCTTGGAATCCGGATTTTTACGCCATTCTGCTATCGGGAAATCCTTTCTAAACTGCTCGGCAGCCTCGAAATATTTTTCCTGAAGAAGCGCACTCAACTCAAAAGCTCGCCTGAACCTAGCCAATCCCCCGTGCGGGAACAATTCGAGAATCACCCGATCCACACTATCCGCTTTCTCCTGATTCTTCAAATCATAACGATAGGTGTGGCTGATTTCCATATATTCATCTTCTGTCAAATCGGGCTGACTTTCCATCGTTTTGAGCAAGAGACCTATGCCCCGAGCTGCATTTTCCTCGTAAACTTTCCGCAAAACAGACTTCATGATCCCGAAAAAACGACGCCCGTACTGTGGGTAATGCTTTGCCTCCTGATCCACCCAAAGCATAATCGCGTCATCGGATATCTCTTTGTAATTCCTTGAGAAATAATTTCCCGTTTCCGCACCTAACGACGGCATGCGGAACACACCCCACGCTAAATATCTTCCCGGTTGATAATCCCCGACAATATCTTTCGGTACAAACATAAATCCCTGATTCCCATTATTATCCGTCGTATCGGGTTGCAAGGTGAAAGTAGATTGAAATTTAAACGCTATAAAAGCACAATTCGATGGCACCGTAAAAGTTCCCCGCCATAATTTCCCATCATGCTTCAATTCCACATCACCGATTTCCCAGCGATAAGAATTATACATGTAAACAATCCCTACTAAATCCGTCTTCCCCGCTAACGGCCCGCCTTCCGGGTTATATACCAGCTCTAAAGGCAAACCGTTGATTGGTACTTCCGGAGACAACATCAGCCGAGAAGCCTCCTGCCGTGCAGGAGCCACATCCTCTTCCTGCCCGAATACGCAGATAACAAGACTACACAATAACATTACAATGATTACAAACTTACTTTTCATAATGATTATTTTAAGCATGAGACACCCAAAGGCTACTTGGAAGCCCCTAAAATTATTCATCTCCAATATCTATATTTAATTAGCTAGGTTTCCAATTGTGTGTAAATCAATGCCGAACTCAGTCTTGAAATACTCCAACACAATCTTGTATTTATTCGTAATCGCATAAGTCCGCTTGTACGTACCGGACGCCTGCTCCCAATCCTGACTCGTATCGACATCATCTGACAACGCCCATGCCTTGAACGCTTCTTCACTCATCGTGGTCAGGTACTTCACGTAAAGCCCGAAATCATAAGCAACATCCATATCCTTGTAGTACTCAAGGAAACCATAACCATTCTCTGCACCCTCCCAAACACTGTTTCTATATTTATCATACCATTCGACAAACTCTGCCGGTATGACAATTTTATCCCGGGAAGCCGCATACCCGATCAAGGATTTATTCAATTCTCCCACAGCATTTAATTGTTCCGCTGGCGTCAACTCCTCAAACGTCTCGCACGTGTAACCAAAAGCGATATAATTCAGACCATAAGTGGAAGCATGATAAGTAGTGTCATAATAACTTTTATACTCCCACTGTTGCGTTTCTTCATTCCAGATGGAACCATATTTCTGTGCCACACTATAGATTTTGGATGACAACAATATTCGCATCGGTAATATTTTCTTGTAAAAATCCTCTCCCCATGTGTCCAAACATCTTTCTTTTATAAAATGATAAGCTTTCTCCACGTATGCCTCATCCGCCGGTATTGAATAAAAAGGAATATAACTCGTCACGTTCCAGCGAAAATCAGATTCATTATATCTATACAGGAATTGCGTGTTATACTTCTCGTAAAACGTTACAAATTCCCGGTCGTAACCAGAATCACCTTGTGGGAACTCATAAAACTTCTGAGGTTCCGACGGGGTCAACTTATCCTCATCGCAAGCCACAATGATACCAGCCATCAGCAATAACAGAAATAATATATTTTTCATCTTTCTCGTGTTTTATCAGTTAATAACCTTGTCTATCCGAAGCCAATTCATTTTGAACCAACTTCTTATTCCTATCCAATACGGCCTGGGGAATGGGTACCGTGTATCCCGGGTCTTTCTCGCTTAACGTGTACGTGGTAGTTTTTCCCTCATCGGCAATCCACTTGTGCTGAATCTGTGGCATCCCGTAACGACGCAAATCAAACCAACGATGTCCCTCGAATATCAATTCCCGACGACGTTCCAGCTTGCACAGCGTTTCCAAATCTTCCGCCGTACTCAACTGGTAATTTGTGTAATTCGTGATCCGGTTACTCCGCAATTCATTCAAATCATCCACCGCCAACTGTCCGGCAGAAGACTCCCCTGCCTTATATTTCTGCATATATGCCTCTGCCCTGTTCAGATACAATTCGGCGGTACGCCATACATAACCCCGTTCCGCTCTTCCGTGCTTCAAATTCCTATAGGGATACTTAAGATAACTTGCTGTCCTCTTGAAATACGCTCCGTCCCGACTGTCACCATTATCGGTATAGCTATTGACAACAGCATCAGATAAACAAATCGAAGTTCCAGCAAATCCCATCGTCACCGGCATCGAACCATATACGAATATCGTTTCCGGGAAATTAGATGAAACAACCGGATTCGTGGAATTCTCCGGATAATTGGGTACACTAAACGTATACCCCGGCAAATACACCAATTCAGGAGCCCCTGCTATAGCTTTCGTGGCATGCTCTATCACTTGATCCCACTTTTCCATGTAAAGGTAAATCCGGGAAGCAATCAAATGGGCTGCCACATAGTTCACTCGGAAACGCCCGTTATCGACCTTATCCTTTTCCAACAAAACAATTGCCCTCTCGATATCCTCCGTAATCTGTTTGTACACTTCTGCCACCGTATTACGGGCATATCCTTCGTCCAATATCTCGGATTTTGTCACCAAAGACACACCTAATCTCTGCTCGGGTGCCGAGCGAGCATCATTGTATGGGGTAGCAAAAATATTCACCAGGTGGAAATAATAGTACGCTCGCAAGGTCAATGCCTCTCCCAACACGTTAGCGATTTCCGACTCTGTTCCCAAAGAAGATTCCACATTATCAATCACCACGTTGCACGCCATGATTTTAGAATAAAAATTCTCGTACGTGCTCTGATCTTGCGAATAAGCCTCTTTCAAAGACTGATCCATATAATACTGCCACGTGAAAACATCCTTGTAAGCCATTTGTCCATCAGAAGGCGTATAAGACACGCATCCGTCCACATCATCATCCATGTACCAAGTCAACGCATCTACCACGTTATAATTATACCCTTCTCCATTCAACAATTCCGTGTAAGCGGCTGTTGTTGAAGGCTCAAACTCATCCTGCGAAACTTCTTTCAGAAAGTCACCACAAGAAACACTCGCAAAAACGAATACGGTTAATAAGATTATATTCAATTTAGAAATCATAGTTCACTCGTTTTGAAAGATTAAAAACTGATGTTTAAAGAAAACGTGTAAGTCTGGATTATTGGTAGTGCCGTACCACCCGTTCCTTCCTGTTCCGGATCCTGTCCGCGGAACTTGCTGCTGCAAATCGTCAATGGGTTCGTCACGTTAAACGTGCAGGACGCCGAGGATAGACCCAAATTCTGAATAAACTTCGTGGGGACCACGTAAGATAACGACAAATTACGACATCTCAAAAAATCACCTTTAACAACCCGGACATCCGAGTAATTGTACATATCATAAGAATTCAACGATACGACTGACGGAATCGGCACGTATAAATTATACTCGCTGGTACCATCAAGCACGAATCCCGGAATATTAGTCTTCGCCTCGTCACCCGGTTTTTTCCAACGCTTCAGCAAATCGGAATGCAGATTATCCTGCGGAGACGGCATCATGAACCTGCCATCATACAAGAAATTCAAACGTTTCACGTTTCCGAAACTATAAGCGAAATTCGCATTCAACGTCAAGTTTTTGTATCGCAAGCTAGTCGTAACCCCCCCATTGATTTTCGGATCTTTCTGACCGGAATACACCAAATATTCTTTCGGGTCATCCATTTTCACCACATCACTTTGTGTCCGCGAAGTATTTGCGAAAGTAGCATAACCGTATTGTGGGTCTAATCCCGTGAATTTCCACGAATAAATGGCATTCACCGGCTTACCACTCTCAAAAGCATTTCCTGCCAAATAGTCCAAGTACGTGTATTCACTCTTTCCTGTATTGGCCACGTTGTTACTATTCTTTGAATATATCGGGGATATTGTCCACGTGATATCCTTTGTCCGTATGGGCACGAAAGTCAATGCCAACTCGAAACCGGTATTTTTGATATCCGCCCCATTTTTATAAGTCTTAGCCACACCAAATTCAGCAGGCACATCCAAGCTAAATATAACGTGAGTTCGACGAATTTAAAATAAGGCAAGCTGTGTATCAATCGTTCTCGAAACATTGATACACGGCTTCT
>CAKVCR010000170.1 GCA_934725835.1 uncultured Odoribacter sp. | reverse complement strand
AATCTACTCCGGCAGGTGCTGTTGCTAAGATTGCTGCCAGCGGTAAACGTATCAGAAAGAAAGATTTGGGAATGATGGCTATGTCTTATGGTTATGTTTATGTGGCTCAGGTGGCTATGGGAGCAAACCAGGCTCAGTATATGAAGGCTTTGAAAGAGGCTGAAGCTTATCCCGGACCTTCTTTGATTATCGCTTATGCTCCGTGTATCAATCATGGTCTGAAAGCAAGCATGGGTAAATCTCAGCAGGAGGAGAAGAAGGCTGTTGAGTGCGGATACTGGCAGTTGTACCGTTACAATCCAATGCTCGAAGCTGAAGGTAAGAATCCGTTCCAGTTGGATTCTAAAGAACCGGATTATTCTAAGTTCCGTGAGTTCCTGATGGGAGAGGTTCGTTTCAACTCGTTGATTAAGGCTGCTCCTGCTGATGCAGAACGTCTGTTCGAGGAGACAGAGAATGATGCTAAATGGAAGTTGAACGGATATAAACGTTTGGCAGCCATGGAGTATGGTAAGTAATACGTTACCTTGAATATATGAAAAAAAAGCTGCTCGTGAGGGGCAGCTTTTTTATTCTCTTATTCTTGATATGCGAGATGGTATACTTGTTCTCTGATAACAGCAGCCCACTCTGTCGGTTTTTTGCTTTTGTCAAGTCTTTGCCAGGGGATGGGACGACCGATGTGGATGGTGAAATGCTGCCCTTTCTTTTTAAAGGTCTCATCCGGGAGACATAGCATTTCGAGATTGGCTTTGATGTGAATTTTCTTGCGGAAGTTGGCCAGGTTGTAAAAGAAATGGCTATTCTGTCCGGAGATGAAGATAGGGATGATGTCGCGATGGTGCTGTCGGGCTTTTGCGACAAAGCTTTTTTGCCATTCGAGATCTTGTATGACACCTTTGATTTTGCGACTCACCATTCCTGCGGGGAACATAATTATCTGACAATCGGATGCGTAGGCTTCTTCGATGGCGTTAACTGCCTCTTTGGCCAGACTTCCGTGTTTGTTGATGGGAAGGAAGATATTGTTCAGATTTTTCAGGTTGAGCAGAATGTCATTGACCGGAAATTTCAGGTGCGGATAGTGTTTGCCTAAGAAGGATATCAATATTACACCATCCGGACCGCCTAGCGGATGGTTGGAGACAAAGATATAGCGTCCATCTGGAGATGGCAGATTTTCTTCGCCAACGATGTCGTAGGAGATTTGTAGATATTCCATCATGCCGTCAGCAAAGTCGAGACCTTTGCGATCGCCATAACGCTCTATAAATTCGTTAATACTATCCTGATGGATGAGTCGTTTTAAAAATGAATATATAAATCCCGGTATCATGCGTGCTACGCGTGGATTTTTGCTTTTAAAGACTTGTTCAATGTATATCGGTTTGACGCGGTCGTTGTTTTCCATGGGATATAAAGGATAAATAATCAGTTTATAAATAGGTTACTTCTTTGAAGGCATAAAGGTGTTCGTGTCCTTTTTCATCGAGGAGACGTAATTGACCATATTCATCCAGGCCTGAGATGGAGGCGTAGAAATGACCGTGAGCATCCTTCCATTGGTGGATGCCTGTGCCTCGATAGAGGTGGTGTAGGAATTCTTTCTCCAGTGAGGCATAATCGTGTATGGCAGCATAGCGGGCATCAATACAAGAAAGTAATTCTTCGAGTGCTTGTTGCAAGGAAAGGGGATGACCGATGAGTTGGAGTAGTGAAATCGGATTGGGAGCATTCGATAGAAAACGCTCCTGATTGATATTGAGTCCGACTCCGCAAATGGAGTTGCCGATATATCTGCCGGTAATCTTGTGTTCTATCAGGATGCCGGCTATTTTTTTGTCGCCGACATAGATGTCGTTGGGCCATTTGACGGAGACATTGTCGGCATAGCGGCTGACAAAATCGAAACAGCCGAGAGCAATGACCATGGAAACTGCAAATTGTCGGGACGCTTCAAGATGTTCCGGCTTGAGTACAATAGTCATTGAGATGTTGCTATGGGGAGCACTTTCCCAGGAGTTGCCTATCTGTCCGCGTCCTTGCGTCTGACACCAGGTGAGGATGACCATACGGTCTGTCAATTCATCGGAGGACATCTCTGCTGCATAGGTATTGGTGGATGCCATCTCCTCGTATTCCAAGATGTTGAAATTGCCTATTTTGTATGTTTTCATAGTTATTTTATTTGACCTTCAAAGATATTGGTTTTAAATTTTTTTATCACTGTTTTTCGCTTGAAAAAGCGTACTTCTATTATTCAAATTTTATGAATGATATTTGAGGTAGACAAGAATGGTTGTCTGGTGGGGAGGATGAAAAATAAAAAACGGAAGTAGGATTTGGTTGTTTTTTCATTATCTTTGCATAGACTTCAAATTAATAGTTTTTATGGCAGAGAATTATTCGGATGATTCGATTAGGACGCTGGACTGGCAGGAACATATCCGTTTGCGTCCCGGTATGTATATTGGGAAGTTAGGGGATGGTTCGGCAGCTGATGACGGTATATATATTTTGGTGAAGGAAGTGGTTGATAATTCTGTTGATGAGTTTGCTATGGGTGCCGGGACGGAAATCCAAATCACTGTGGAGGACAGGAAAGTGACGGTGCGAGACTTTGGGCGTGGCATTCCATTGAGAAAGTTGGTGGATGCTTCATCAAAGATGAATACCGGAGCGAAGTATGATTCGGAGGCTTTTAAAAAAGCTGTGGGGTTGAATGGTGTGGGTATAAAAGCTGTAAATGCTTTGTCGGAGATGTTTGAGATTCAGTCATTCCGTGATGGGAAAATGAAATATGTCCGCTATTCACGTGCGAAGATTGTTGAGGAGCGTGATATAGAACCGACAGATCAAGCCGATGGTACGCAGGTGGTGTTTTTGGCTGATAAGGAGATTTTCGGGAATTACCATTTTATCGCAGATTATCTGGAGGCAATGGTGAAGAATTATGTGTTTTTGAATACCGGCCTGACGATTGTTTTCAATGGTCACAAGTATTTTTCGAAGCATGGTCTGTATGATTTATTGATTGAGAATATGAATGGAGACGGACTTTATCCGATTATTCATTTGAAGGGGGAAGATATTGAGGTGGCTATGACTCATGGACGGCAGTATGGAGAGGAGTATTATTCATTTGTCAATGGTCAGCATACGACGCAGGGTGGGACGCATTTGGCAGCTTTTCGCGAGGCATTAAGCAAGACCATCCGGGATTTTTACAAGAAAGATTTTGATGTTTCAGATATAAGGACTTCTATCATTGGAGCTATCAGTATCAAAGTACAGGAGCCAGTGTTTGAGTCGCAGACCAAGACGAAGTTGGGCTCGAGGGATATGGGACCGGATGGGCCTACGGTGCGTAATTTTGTGATGGACTTTATAACGCGAGAGTTGGATAATTATTTGCATCGGAATCCGGATACGGCAGAATTGCTATTGAAGAAGATTGTGGAAACGGAGCGGGAGAGAAAAGCGATGGCGGGCGTGCAGAAGATTGCCCGTGAACGAGCTAAGCAGGTGAGTTTGAATAATAAGAAGTTGCGTGATTGCAGAGTGCATTTCAATTCAAATCATGAGCAAAAGAATGAGTCATCGATTTTTATCACGGAGGGAGACTCTGCGAGCGGTTCAATCACTAAGTCGAGAAATGTGAATACGCAGGCCGTGTTCAGTTTGCGAGGCAAGCCTTTGAATTCATATGGCTTGACGAAAAAAGTGGTGTATGAGAACGAGGAGTTTAATTTGCTGCAGGCAGCCTTGAATATTGAGAACGGTCTGGAGGATTTGCGCTATAACAATGTGATTATCGCTACCGATGCCGATGTGGACGGAATGCATATCCGGTTGTTGTTACTTACTTTTTTCTTGCAGTTTTTTCCGGATTTAGTGCGTAGTGGTCACGTCTATATTTTGCAAACTCCTCTGTTTAGGGTGCGCAACAAAAAAGAGACGCGCTATTGCTATTCGGATGCGGAACGAGAGAATGCTATCCGCAATTTGGGTCCAAAACCGGAGATAACTCGTTTTAAGGGTTTGGGTGAAATTTCGCCTTCCGAGTTTGTGCATTTTATCGGTAAGGATATCCGTTTGGAACCGGTGCGTATCTCGAAAGGAGATTCCATTAGTGAAGTGTTGAGTTATTATATGGGTAAGAATACACCTGAAAGACAGGATTTTATTATAGATAATCTGTATATTGAAAAAGACGAATTGCGGTAATTAAAAATAAATATTTATGGGTGAGGATACATTAGAGGACGTTGGAAGCATCCGTTCTATCCAGCATTTGGACGGAATGTATCAGAAATGGTTTCTGGATTATGCATCGTATGTAATCCTGGAGCGTGCAGTGCCGTATGTGGATGACGGATTGAAGCCAGTGCAGAGACGAATTCTGCATTCGATGCGGGAGATGGATGACGGACGTTACAACAAGGTGGCTAATATTATCGGTAATACGATGAAATACCATCCGCATGGTGATGCTTCCATCGGTGATGCGTTGGTGCAGTTGGGACAGAAGGATTTGCTGGTGGATTGCCAGGGAAACTGGGGAAATATCCTGACAGGTGACGGTGCTGCTGCTCCCCGTTATATTGAGGCGCGATTGTCGAAGTTTGCACTGGAGGTGGTATTTAATCCGAAGACGACTCTATGGAAATTGTCATATGACGGACGTAATCGTGAACCGGTGACTCTGCCGGTGAAATTTCCGCTATTGCTGGCTCAGGGAGTGGAAGGTATCGCAGTCGGTCTGGCATCAAAGATTTTACCGCATAATTTCAATGAATTGATAGATGCTTGTGTAGCTCACTTGAAACATGAGGAGTTTGTACTTTATCCGGATTTTCCGACGGGAGGTATGATTGATGTGTCGAAATATAGTGATGGTATGAGAGTTGGGAATGTGAAAATACGTGCCAAGATAGAGAAAGACAGTAATAATCGGATTTTACGTATTACAGAAATACCGTTTGGACGCACAACACAGTCGTTGATTGATAGTATTATTAAAGCCAATGACAAGGGAAAGATTAAGATCAAGAGAATTGACGATAATACCGCACAAAATGTGGAGATTCTGATACAATTAGCAGCCGGTGTATCATCGGACAAGACGATAGATGCGCTGTATGCGTTTACGGATTGTGAGTTGTCGATTTCTCCGAATTCCTGTGTGATTGCCAATGAGAAACCATGTTTTATGCCGGTGTCGGATATTTTGAGAAAATCGGCAGATGATACGGTGGCTCTGTTGAAGCTGGAACTGGAAATCCGGTTGAAAGAGCTACTGGAGGATTTGCATTTTGTGTCGTTGGAGCGGATTTTTATTGAGGAGCGGATATATAAGGACAAAGAGTTTGAGGAAGGTGATACTTTGGAGGTTGTCATTGCACATGTTCACAAGCGTCTGCTGCCGTTTTTACCGAAACTATATCGGGATGTGACGGATGATGATGTGAAGCGCTTGCTGGAGATAAAGATGAAGCGCATTCTAAAATTCAGCTCGGAGGAGGCTGATCGTTATATTCGGGCCTTGGAAGGAGAGATTGCAGAGGTGAAAAATAACATTGAGCATATTATTCCTTATTCTATTGCTTATTATGAGCAGATTAGGGAAAAGTATGGCAAAGGAAGAGAACGTAAGACGGAAATCCGTAATTTTGAAAATATAGAGGCGACAAAGGTTGTGATTGCCAATGAAAAGTTGTATATCAACCGAGAAGAGGGATTTATTGGTACAGCTTTGAAGAAAGATGAATTTATCTGTGAATGTTCGGATATAGACGAGATAATTGTCTTTAAGAAGGATGGTACTTATTATGTGACGAAGGTGGCAGATAAGATATTTGTCGGAAAGGACGTGCTGTATGTCAATGTGTTCAAGAAAAATGACAAGCGGACGATATATAATGTAGCTTATAGAGACGGGAAGTATGGCGTGACGTATGTGAAGCGCTTTTATGTGACCGGAGTGACGAGGGATAAGGAGTATAATCTTACTAAAGGAACTTCCGGTTCGCGTGTGCTTTATTTTTCTGCAAATTCCAATGGAGAAGCAGAGATTATCAAGGTGTGTCTAAAGCCGAAACCAACCCTTAAGAAGTTGGTTTTTGAATACGATTTTGCAGATTTGGCGATAAAAGGAAGGGATTCGCAAGGAAATATTCTTTCGAAGAATGATGTACATAAAATCAGTGTTGTGCAGAAAGGTGTTTCTACTTTGGGGGGAAGAAAGATCTGGCTAGATGAGGATGTGCTTCGATTAAATACGGATAATCGGGGAAAATTTTTAGGTGAGTTTCAGGGTGAAGAACGTATATTGATTGTGAATAAAAACGGGACTTATTATACTTCAGATTTTGATTTGAGTAATCATTATGAAGAGGGATATAT
>CAKVCR010000169.1 GCA_934725835.1 uncultured Odoribacter sp. | reverse complement strand
GGCTCCTGCAATGGCGTCGTACAGACGTATGCCGCGTTCGCGCATTAAGTTGATAAAGTCAATCAACACAATACCGTTTTTAGTCACGATACCAACCAGCATGACTCCTCCCAATGCTGCCACGATACTCAAGGTTGTGTTGGTCAACAGCAATGCTAATACAACACCGGTGAAGGCAAATGGAATTGACAACATGATGATGAAAGGCATCTTGAACGATTCAAACTGTGCGGCCATTACGATGTATACCAACATTAACGATAGTAGTAACAAGGATATCAATGAACGGAAGGACTCTTGCTGGTCCTCATAGTTACCACCGACGTATAAGGTGACACCTTGAGGGATTTCTTCCAGATTGTCAATGATTTTTTGAGCTTCAACGGCGATGTCTCCCAGTGCATATCCTGCTGCAGGTGTTACAGAAACTTTTAATAGACGCTGTTTGCTCTTACGTTCAATGTTTGGTGGTGAAAAGAATTCCTTGACCTTACCAAGCTCTTTTAAGCGTACTTTTTGACCTTTGCCGTCCGTAATAATAATGTTTTCAACATCGGTCAAAGACGAACGGTATTTTTCGTCCAGACGAACGATGATGTCATATTCATCACCATCTTCTTTGAACTTGCTGTTGCGGAAACCGTAAATGCTGTTACGTGTGATTTGACCGACTTGAGAGGTTGTCAAACCATGTTGGGCAAGTTTGTCCTGGTCAAGGATGATTTGCAATTCAGATTTGTCATCATCGCGGCTGATCTTGATATCTTCCGCTCCAGGAATCTGACGCATTTTTACTGAAAGTTCCTGTGCTAAGCGACTGGTTGTGTTGAAGTCGTGTCCCATGATCTCGATGTCCACACTGTTGCTACTTAAGGAACCTCCGCTACTGGTGGTGACGGTGTATTGAAGTATGTCCGGGAAGCGTTTTAAGATGCCACGAATCTGGTCTGCAATGACAAACACACTTCTGTCACGTTCTGCTCTGTTAGTAGTGCGTAAACGCATATTCAGAATATTGTTTCCGGTACTGTTTATCATGGAAGCAAACGATGCTTCTTCCTCGCTACCATAGGATAAGTTAATCAAACGGATTTCCGGAACTTCTGCACGGATGATAGAATCTATCTGTAAGGCAATCCCTTTGGTGACTTCTACTCGTTGTCCAGATTGCATCTTGACGTAAACATTTAAGTTGTTTTGGTCGTTTTGGGGCATGAAGTCTGTTTTGATGTAACGACTCAAGCCGCAGGACCCTAAGAATAAGAAGAACATAGAGAGAATGACTACCGTTTTGTGGTGAAGTACCCAACGTATCAGTTTCTCATATTCAATGTCCAGACGGTCCAGGCATTTGGTGGTGAAATGATAAAAACTGAACTTGTTAGAAGACGCTTTTCCTTGAATCTTCAACAATTGAGAACAAAGCATAGGTGTCAGAGAGATTGCTGTTGCTGTAGATGTACAGACAGTTATACAAACAATCCAACCTAATTGCTTAAATAGGATACCTGTCATTCCGCTCACTAATGTCAATGGGAAGAATACGGCTACGGTCACTAACGTTGTTACGATAACTGATAACCATACTTCATTTGTACCATATTTTGCAGCTTCTCTAGGACGGCTACCACGATCAACGTGCTTGGTGATGTTTTCCAATACCACAATGGCATCGTCAACAACCATACCTACAGCAATAGATAGAGACGATAGAGAAATCATGTTTAAGGATTCGCCTGTTGCAAACAGGTAAATGAAGGCCACAATCAATGAAATCGGTATGGTCAGGGCAATAATAAAGGTTGCTCGCCAACGTCCGAGGAATAGGAATACAACCAATACAACGAAAATCAATGCATACATCAAAGATTCTTGCAGGTTGTTGATGGAGTTGATGATAAATTCTGAGTTATCAGAGATGATTTCAAATTTGATGTCAGCAGGCAATTCTTTTATGGCCAATTCCAATTGTTCCTTGGCTTCTTTTGCTACAGCAACGGCATTTGCATCAGTCTGTTTTGTGATTAATAATACACCACCATTCCCTCGGTTGATTAATTGTTCCAAGGTGATATCCTTGATTGTATCACGTACTGTTGCAACATCATGCAAATAGATGGTTTTGTTGTTTTTAGTTCCTAGTACAATGTTCTTGATTTGGTCACTCTCTTTGAATTCTCCTTCTACGCGAAGAGTGTAGTCCATTTCACCCATTTTGATGTTACCAGAAGATACGTCTTTGTTTTCGGCTAAGATCTTGTTTCCGATTTGTTCTAATGTAAGGTTGTAAGCATCCAGCTGGTTGGGATTTAAATCAACGTATACAACTCGTTTGGGGGCTCCTGCCAAGGTTACAGAAGCCACACCGTCTACTTGATTTAAACGGGTGATGACTTTATCATCGATGATTTTGTCAATACCTGAATACGATTCCTTTGCTGTAACGGCATATATCAAAATAGGCATCATAGAGGTATTGAAACGCATGATTGTCGGACGGTCTATGTTGTCGGGCAATTTTTGCATAGCCTTATCAACTGCGTCACGTACATCGTTGGAGGCTTCATCAAGGTTGGCTTCCCATTCGAATTCCAAAGAAACAACAGCTAAGTTATCGTAGGAAGTAGATTTAAGTTTCTTTAAATCGTCAACAGAGTTTAATTGGTTTTCCAAAATCTTGGTGACATTTTCTTCAATATCCGAAGCGTTGGCACCCGGATAAGTAGCCATTACAGTCAGGTATGGCGGGTCCATCTTGGGATATTGGTCCACCGGTAGCTGAATGTAGGAGGCAATACCCAATACCAAAATGGCAATAAAGACCATCAAGGTGGAAATGGGTTTGTTTACCGCTGAATTATATATACTCATATTTTTTAAATTAGTCAATTAATGGATTGATTTTACTTTGTAATTGAAAGTGGAGAACCGTCAATAAGACGACCTTGACCGACAATCACCAATTGATCTCCTTCATGGATTTCATCGCTGATTAATTCAATCTTTTCGTCAAAGCGTTGTCCTAATTTGACTGCAACACGTTTAGCAACGCCATTTTTGTTTAGGAATACATAGCGGTCGTTTGAGCCTTGTAGTTTTAGTATTGCAATAGCCGGTGCAACGACGATTTCTGAATTTCCAACCAGGAAGTTGATTGTGCCATACATTCCCGGGCGTAAAGCTTCGTCCTTATTCGGAATCTGAATCTCTACTGTGAATGTTCTGGATGACGGATCGATGGTCGGATAAACGATATTAACAGTCCCTTCAAATATGCGTTCCGGATACAAATCGTTTTTCAGTTGAATTTTCATGCCTTTTTTTACTAATAGGAAGTATTGCTCAGACAAATTTACGTTAGCTTTCAAAGAACTGATTTTTTCAATGGCAATGATGGACGGTTTGCTGGCACCACCAAAAGCTCCGCCTGTATATACTTCTCCGTTTTCAAAGTATTTACCGGTGACAACGCCATCAAAAGGTGCTAACATCTGTGTGTTTTCTCTCAAGAATTCGACACTGGCTTTAGCCGTTTCATATTGAGTGACAGCGGCATCGTATGCCTGTTTGCTGATGCTTTGAGTTTCATTCAGCAATAATGCACGGTTGTATTCTGCTTCCAGATTCTTTAATTGAATTTCTGCTTGCACAAGTTGAGTGCGGTCCATATCCACCAATAGTTGACCTTTTTTAATACGGTCACCAACTTCTACATAGATTTTGGAAATACGACCGGCAGCTGCTGGTGCATAATAAACTTGTTCTTCGGCTTGAAGATTGGCGGAATAGTCCAGTGTTCGGGAAATTTCTTGTTTTTCCAGAGTCTGTACCTTAACAGGAATGGCTTCAACCGTTGTTGCCTTGCCAGCATCTTTCTTCCCGGAGCATCCGGCGAGGATTGCAATTGTAAGTGCAGATAAAATAACGTTCTTTATCATTGTTCTGATTATTTATATTGTTTCTATTATTTCAAGTTGTTGTATAGTTTTTCTAATTGAGTCTGAGCCTGCAGTAATGTCAGACAGGCATTGGTGAAATTGCTTTCTGCAGTTAAGTAGGCATTGTTGGCTTGAGTTAAATCCAAACTTGATACGGCACCTGCATTGTATTTGTGTTGGTAATTTTCTAATACTTTACGGGCCACTTCAATGTTCTCTTTTTGAAGATTGTAGTTTTCCAATGCGTTCTTTAATGCGAATTTGTATTGTTTTTCCTGTAAATTCAATTGATCTTCCAGCAGGCTCTTGTTGAGTTTAGTCTGCTCTAAGGTGATTTTTTCTTGATCCAACTGAGCTTTACGTTGCAATCCTGAAAACACCGGAATACTCATGGTGATAGATGCAGAATGAGGCATGTTCATAAAGCCTCCTGATTTAATTTGATGTTGGTAAGAATATGAGCCGCTGATGGTCGGTGCATAGGCCCATTTTTTCAGACCTACCATTTTCTTTTGCAATTCTTCTTGTGTTAACATCAAAGCGAACTGGCTGTTTTTATTGATGTCAAATTGTTGATTGGCTAATGCCAGGAAGTTGTCTTGTTCTAAGAATCTTTCTATTGGATCTGTCAGGACGATGGGGGAATCTGCTGGCAAACCTAACTGGAGACGAAGCAAGTTGTAGTTTACGTCTACTGTGCGTTGCATGGCAAGGTAGCTGTTTTTTAATTGTCCTACAGTGATTCGTATTTGGTCAACGTCAGTAATCTCTGCAGTCCCGGCTTTATACATGTTTTCTGTATGAGTCTGAATTTTGCTCATGTTCTCTAAGTTTTCTTTTATGATACCCATGAGACGTTCGCTGGCCAGGATGGTGTAATAAGAATTGTAAACAGTTTCTTTGATATCCAATTCTTTAATATCCACTTGTTGTGTTACGATTTGTTTTGCAATCTTACTGGTTTGGACTCCCAAAATCCATTGTCCGCTAAACAATAACTGTGATACTGATACCCCGGCATTCACTTGGTCGACCATTTTGAATCCTGATCCGCCAAAGTTGACTTTGTGGCCGAAGTTGGTGCTATATCCCAATGAACCATTTACTTGAGGAAGTCCTTGTGAAATAGCTTCTGTAACCATTTTGTTTCTCATGTCAATGTTTAATTGCGATGATTGCAATTCCTTGTTGTACTCTACTGCATGTTTGATTGCTTGTTCGAGCGAAAGGTTTTGTGTACCGTTCGATGGACTTTGTGCCTGTAGTATCCATGGAACGAGAATCGCAATAAAAGTGATTAATACTCCTTTTTTCATTCTCTGTAGATTTATTATGTTTAAATTTATTTTATGTAATTCTTTTTGATAGATTCTTCTAATATCTTTTCTCCTTGTGGAGTTACAAAACTTCTTAGTGTATTTTCAACTATTGTTGATATAATAGTCGCTATCGGATATTTGATTTCACTGATTAATTCCGGCTCACTGAGAATCAGCATCTGTTTGACAAATAAATACACTTGTACTTCTTGGTTGATGTCTGTTCTGAAATTTCCTTCTTTGATGCCTTTCTCTATAATTTCATTGAATAGTCCTTGAATGGTTTCTTGGTCTATTTTGTCTGCTTTTTTATAGACTTCCGGATGATATTTTTTCAAGTCGAATAAATTTGCAGGCAGTCGGCTGTTGAAACTTTCTATGATATGATCCCTAATACTCAACATCATCTGTATAGAATCTAATTGCCTCAATTTTTTCAACTGTTGTTGTGTCTGATGGTTGCTGCGACGATATATTATGACTTGCTCAACGACATCATCTTTGTTGGTAAATAATTGGTAGAGTGTTTTTTTGGATATTTTTAAATGTGTACAAATATCTTCCATGGACGTACTTCGTAGTCCATATTTTAGGAAAAGCTCTGAAATATTTTCCAGTAATTCTTCTTTTAGTTGTTTGCTCTCGTTTGCCGTCATGTGTCTAATATTTATCATAGGGAAACGTTTTACACATAGAACGTTTCCGTGCTGTGTGGATACAAAAAGTATGCCATCGTTTTATACTCCAGTGGTTTTTTCTGCTTTTTCTGATTTTCATATCAATGTTGTCCTAAACGTTTTTCAAAAAAACAAAAAAAGGAAGTAAAGGAGGTGCATCGTGCATTACGACACACCTCCATATTCATCGTACCTATAAATCGTTTAGGACAACATTGGCCTCTGAGAGCAAAGATGTCATTGTAGAGCGACCTGCAGCGGTTCGCGCGGATATAGAAGGACTTGCAGTGTTTCTCTATTTTCTCCACGATTCCCTCGGAACATGAACCTCAATCAGCTCTGAAACGATTGATAGTGAGCTCGTTTTGTTCAAATCTCTCAAAGAACCTCTCTAGCGTGTCTTTCTGATGGAAACGAACATTTGTGTTGCCATCGCTATTCTCAATGCCAACAATCAAGTCGCCAATAACCGCCACAC
>CAKVCR010000168.1 GCA_934725835.1 uncultured Odoribacter sp. | reverse complement strand
ACTATGGGGAATATACCCGCCTCCATTAGTTCTTGCAATACGCGAAGTTCCAGTCTTACCTGCGATTCTATATTTTGTCGTATAGATATTCTTAGCGGTTCCATTTTCTACTACCCCTTCAAGCATTCTCCGAATTCCAGCAAGACTCTTGCGGCTACAGATTCGTCCACCAACTTCCTCTATATCATAAGATGTCACCAATTGTCCATGGTTGCGCACCTCCTTTACTAATCTTGGACGCATCCGCTGCCCGTCATTTGCAATTGCATTATAAAATGCCAATATCTGCAACGGTGTCAATTTAGATTCATAACCGAAAGCCACCCAAGGCAAACTAATACCGGACCAACTACCATCGTCAGAAGGATACTTTATAAAAGGCTCTGCTTCTCCTGGAAGACAGATTCCTGTTTTTTTGTTCAAACCCATAGAATACCAGCGATCAACAAACTTTTTAGGTCGATCTTTATAATTGTCATACACCAATTTAGCTATACCATTAGCCGATTTCTCCAACATTTGCTGCACAGTCACTTTGCCTAATCCATCATGAGCCTCTTTCAACTCTATATTTTTAAACAGATATTTGCCCGTCTGTCCCAAATCTATCGTATCATCCGGAGTTACAATACCATCTTCCAACAAAGCAATAAACGAAGCAGCTTTAATAACAGATCCTGGCTCTCCTGCACTGCTAATAGCAAAATTCTGAGACTCTATATACTGACCATCAAGACCTTTAGCCATATTAGCGATTGCTTTAATATCCCCTGTTTTCACTTCCATCAATATAGCCGAACCATGAGTAGCATTACTTTTCTCCAATTGTTTTTTCAAAGCATGCTGCACAATATCCTGATACTCAACATTAATCGTTGTCACGATATCATGTCCGTCAACAGGTTCTCTCTCAGGCAAATTAATCGTCGTTCCAGCCATCTTCCGTTTGATAGCTTGCCCCTCCTCTCCTTTCAACTCATTTTCAAAAGCTGCTTCCAAACCAACCCGCCCCTCCCGTATACCTGAAGCAGATTCATTCAAATATCCAATAGTACGCACAGCCAAGTTCACATGGGGTTGTAAGCGTTTATCAGATACACTTACCTTAAGACCACCTCTATATTTTCCCAAACGGAAAATAGGGAACTGTCGGATTATCTTCAATTCCGTATGGTTGACCTTACGTTTATTTATCAACAAATTCCGATTAGGATGCTTGGCACTTCTTGCTCTTGTCAATTTTTCTTTATAAAAACTCATGTTTCCATCCTTGAAAAACTTTGATAAACAATATGCTAAGCTATCAACATTTTCTTGAAACACCTCTTTATTTACAGCAATGGGATCAAAACGAATCTCGTAATAAGGTACAGACGTCGCTAAAATACGACCATCGTCAGCACAAATATCTCCGCGATTAGGAGCAAGACGGGTCAGCTTATTCGACACATTACCAGATGCCATACTACGCCACTTACTACCCTCCACTGTCATTACATATACCACTCGTCCTATAATCAAGAGACCGCATATTAAGACGCCAACGTACACCCCTATGGTTCTAAAATTTATATCATCTTTAGCCTTCATGACCAACTCTCGTCATTTATATAATTTCATCGGTGGTTCTTTACTCTCTTCCAAAGACAATCCTTCTTCTTTGATTCGCTTAATCACCTCCGATTGTTTCCGGATAAACATCAGATTAGCTGCCGCTGTTATGGATTCAAAACGCAAATCACGCACCTCGCTTTCCAAGGCGCTTCGTTCCCTATGCAACTTTTCCATGGAATAGCCATTTGATATATACCAGATACCCAACATTGTTATAAACAAAACAAACCAACCATTTCGTTTAAACTTATCTGCAACAATTCTTCCTTCCAACAATTCTTTCAAAGAATTGCCAGATTTTCTGTCTTTTACAGTATCTGCATCTTCTCTATCCCATGTACTATTATCCATAATTTCTAAACTATGACATTTTTTTTGCAATACGCAATTTAGCACTTCTCGCCCGCGGATTTATAGCAATTTCTTCTTCTGTTGGCACAATAACCTTTCGATTCACTAATTCAAAATTATGGTTTATATGTCCAAACAAAGCATCTTTATCCACTCGACCATCCGCATTACCCGATTTCAGAAAATTTTTAACAATACGGTCTTCCAAGGAATGGTAAGTAATAACCACCAGCCTACCGCCAGGTTTCAACACCTCCATTGCCTGCTCCATCATATCCTTCAAAGCATCCAACTCTCCATTAACCTCTATTCTCAAAGCCTGATACACCTTAGCCAGATATTTTTTTTCCTTCATTTTAGGGATACAAGGCTCTATTGCCCGATAGAATTCATCCGAAGTATGCAATTCCTGAATATTCCTAGCCTTCACAATCACATCCACCAGCCGCTTGGCATTCTCCACCTCTCCATAATTTTTAAATATCGACGTTAATTGTTCTGCTGTATAGCTATTCAACACTTCTGCAGCCGTCAACTTGCTCCGCTGATTCATTCTCATATCTAATTCTGCATCAAATCGAAAAGAAAATCCTCGTTCAGCCTTATCGAATTCATGCGAAGATACCCCTAAATCTGCCAAAATTCCATCTACCTTCTCGTAACCATGATACCGCAAAAAATTTCGCAAATATCGAAAATTATGATTCACAAAAATAAAACGCTCATCATCAGGTACATTTGCCAAAGCATCCTCATCTTGATCAAATCCCAACAAACACCCGTCTGCATCCAAGCGCTTCAAAATCTCAGCAGAATGACCGCCGCCTCCAAAAGTCAAATCCAGATACACTCCTCCTTGCTGAAGATTCAACCCATCTACAGATTCATTCAATAAAATAGGTATGTGATATTCCGACATAATTATTCTGATTTTCTATATCTATCATTTCAATCCATAAATATTTCTTCCGCCAGAACCGTCAACTCCTCAGGCATTACCGCAACACGACCATACTCTTCAACATCCCACAACTGAATCATCCTGTCCTGACCTGCAAATATCATCTCTTTATTTATTCCGACCTCATCCAACAATCGCCTCGGCAATAGTACACGTCCATTGGCATCCATTTCCACCTCCAATGTTCCTCTACAGAATTCTCGCATAAAAGCAACATGCTTAGCATTAAACAAATTAAGTTTTGCCCTTATCCCTGCTAACATACGCTCCCATTCATCCAACGGATACATATCAACACACTTCTCAAAGACACTTCTACGCAGCACAAACACAGACAGTCCGGCCGCTACCATTGTCTTCCTAAAAGAAGCCGGAACAACCACTCGACATTTATTATCTATCTTGCCTGTATAATCTCCAATAAAAGTACACATCTTACCGTTCCTAATCCGATATCATTCCAATATTATACAACAAACTATCCACTCAACCACAATCACTTACCCCTACATCCGCTTCGTAGAATAATCATTTGATTCGATGATGTAAAATTAAGAAAAATATTTCCCACTTTCAACCACTTCACTCCACTTTTATTACAAAATATTTATCAGCCAACTTCCGTCAACATAATTACCGCATCCTCTGTCATGGCTTCAACAAATCCGAAGGATATTGAAAAATTCTCAAATTAAACAGAGGCAATATAGCAAACAGATGATCGAATAAATCAGCTTGAACCCTCTCATATTCCACCCAGGCCTGACGGGCAGAAAAACAATAAATCTCCAAGGGAACCCCTGTCGGTCCCGGCTGTAATTGACGTACCATATGTGTCATTTCCTGTGCAATATTCGGATTATGGGAAATCCATGCTTCCAGGTATTCTCGAAAAATTCCTATATTGGTTAGCCTTTGCCCATCCAAAGGTGTTTCCAGAGCACCATTCTCCTCTTTCAATTCTTTTAATTTCAAATCAATATACTCCTTCAACAGATTTGATTTTTTCAATGCATCTAATTCCTCTTCGCTCAAATAATGGATTGATTGCACATCAATATTAACCGAACGCTTTATTCGTCTTCCTTTCGACTCTTCCATCCCCCTCCAATTGGTAAATGACTCAGACACCATTCTGTAAGTCGGGATGGTAGATATCGTCTTATCCCAATTTTGCACCTTCACCGTTGTCAGACTTATTTCGCGCACTTCTCCATCCGCATTAGCAGATGGCATCACTATCCAATCCCCGATAGTCACCATCTTATTTACAATCAATTGAACACCGGCAACAAAGCCCAATATCGCATCTTTAAATATCAACATCAAGACAGCAGCAAAAGCACTGAGTCCCACGAGCAAACTCTGTGGATCTTTATCCAAAATAATGCTAAATGAAATAATGAACACAATGCTATAGACAAATATCTTAATCACCTGTATAAACACTTTTATCGGACGATTTCTAGATACAGGATAACTATCATAAATACGATTAGCTCCATCCAAAACAGCAGATATCAAAAGAGAAACAGCCAAGGCACCCCAAATATTTATCACTTTATAAAACAAGGCTCCATATGTCCACCCAAACAAATCCAAAACAATTCTAACAACAATCGGCACCACCAACAGGGCAAAACAATTAAAAAAACGTCCATCAAACATGTAATCATCCCAATATGTCGCTGTCTTACCTGCTAAGTGCACAACAACCTTTGAGAGCCATTTCTTGGAAATCCAATATACAATCCAGGCAATGAGAGCAATCACAAACAGGCGTCCGCCGGACGCAAATAAATCCAACACCCAGGCAGAATGAATCCCTAAATGCTGCAAAATCTCATTTAAATTAACACCTTCCATAACTTATGCTTTAAAATCATTATTACCGTACAAATATACTATATAAAAAAGCAAATTATAGAATAGACTGCTCATGATATCAAAAAAAATAGATACTTTTGCGCATTATGAAAATTCAAATCAAATACATATACAAACGCACACGAGAAATTATTTTCTCACCATCTGAATATTGGAATAAAGTACAAAATCAACACACGAACACAAAGGATGCCATATACAACTACTTCGTGCCGATTATTATCTTGTGTTCTGTATTACATTTTGTCATCAAATTATTATACACTACATTTTCACAAGCTTTAGGACTTGCTATTGTTAACTTTGCATCCTCTATTGCCGGCACCTGGCTCGCACATTTGCTTATCCGGGAATTGTTATGTAACAAACTAAACTACCGCTCTTCAACAGCCTTTAATCTCACTCTCTATAGTGCCACCGTATTTTTATTATTCCACAGCATAGGGACATCATTCGGCAACTTATTCATTGGGCAACTATTGACATTCTGCAGCTTTATTTTCATCCGCACACTATACATAGGGATTAACACATTGCTTGAGCTTCCCTCAAACCAAAAAACGAACACATTGATTATATGCTCTTTATCAATTATTTGTTTTCCAATTATTATATCAAAATTACTAATGATTATCTTTCGCATTTCAGCAATTAACGTATAAAACCACAAGAAAACAATGGCAAATGATATAAACATAAGGAATCGTCGCGCATCCTTCGATTATGAATTTCTTGAAGAATACACTGCCGGTATCGTACTGACAGGAACGGAAATAAAATCAATTCGAGCAGGCAAAGCCAGTTTGGTCGACTCATATTGCTATTTTCATCATGGAGAACTATGGGTAAAAGGCATGAACATCTCGGAATACAAATTGGGAACTTACTATAATCATGAAGAAAAACGCGAAAGAAAACTTCTTTTAACCCATAAAGAATTAGTCAAACTGGAACGAAAAGTAAAAGAATCCGGTTTAACGATTGTACCAGTCAGAGTATTTATCAACGAAAAAGGGTATGCTAAAATGCGCATTGCGCTTGCAAAAGGTAAAAAAGAATACGACAAACGCGAATCCCTAAAACTCAAAGATGCCAAAAAAGACATGGATCGTGCCATGAAAAGATAACCCCAAAAAAATTTCAGATTTTAAGTAAATTCATTAACTTCGCATTTGTTCACACAGTACAGATAACTAAATAAAAACAGAAATGTATAACGGAATAAAAACAGTATCATTTGAAGAAGCTGTGAAAGTTGTGAAATCGGGAGACCGTATTCACATTCATAGCGTAGCTTGCGCCCCTCAGGGACTGATTCAGGCACTTTGCGAACGTGGCCGGGCAGGAGAATTAAAAGATGTAAAATTGCAGCACCTACACACAGAAGGAAGTGCTCCCTATGCAACGAAAGAATTTGAAGGTATTTTCCAATTGGAATCATTCTTCGTTGGACACAATGTACGTAAAGAAACTCAAGAAGGGTGGGCAGACTACATTCCTGTTCACTTGAGTGAAACACAGAAAATGATTCGCACCGGAGTTACTCCGGTAGATGTAGCCATGATTCAAGTATGTCCTCCGGACAAACATGGATACGTTTCAAT
>CAKVCR010000167.1 GCA_934725835.1 uncultured Odoribacter sp. | reverse complement strand
GTGATAATCTTAGACGATGCCTTTCAACACCGCTACGTACAAGCAGACAAAAACATTGTACTGGTCGACTTCAATCGTCCGGTTACGGAAGATTGTCTTCTGCCGGCAGGACGATTACGCGAAGGAGTCAATGCACTTAAACGGGCGGACTATCTCATTGTCACCAAATGTCCCCATCAGATGAATCCGATAGATCTCCGCATCTGTTACAAACGTCTCAAGATAAAGCCCTACCAACAACTATTCTTTACCACAATAGGTTATGGAAACATTACCCCGCTGTTCAAAGAACAGGCAACTATAGCTCCGAGCAAGGAATGTTCTATATTATGCCTGACCGGAATTTCACAGCCGGCACCATACGTAGAACATCTGCAGCAATTTACATCGGACATCTCAACATTAGAATATCCGGACCATCATCATTTTACCCCTAAAAACATACAAGAAATAACAAAGAAATTTCTAGCAATAAATAACGAAGAAAAATATATTTTCACCACCGAGAAAGATGCCGCACGCCTGCGTTTCTGTACTCTTCCAGACGAACTGAAAGGCCACATCTACTACATCCCGGTCGTACCGGAATTTCTCAAAGACAAAGATTTATTTATAAACGAAATATTTGAATATGTACGAAAAAATCAAAAATAGCGCAGAATACATCTCGCGCTTTCTGGACAACGAAGCATATACCATCGGTATTATTCTTGGGACCGGTCTTGGAGAATTAGGGAAATCCATTGAGATTAAACATACGATTCCCTATTCCACCATTCCTAATTTTCCTGTTTCTACAGTGCAGGGGCATAAAGGAAACCTTTTAATAGGCAAATTTGGAGGGAAAAATGTAATTGCCATGCAGGGACGTTTCCACTTTTATGAGGGCTATCCCATGACAGAAGTTACCTTCCCTGTACGCGTGCTGCATGAAATTGGGGTAAAAAATCTATTTGTTTCCAATGCAGCAGGCGGAGTTAATACAAACTACCTGGTAGGCGACTTAATGGTGATAACAGATCATATCAACCTTTTCCCGGAACACCCATTGCGCGGACACAATCTTGACGAACTGGGTCCGAGATTTCCCGGAATGACAGATGCCTATAGTCCACGCATTATAAAAATTGCAGACGAGTGCGCACAACAATTAGGCATCAAACTTCAACACGGAGTATATGCAGGGCTTCAAGGTCCATCCTTCGAGACTCCGGCAGAATACAATTGGATTCGCATAATCGGAGGAGATGCAGTAGGAATGTCCACCGTCCCGGAAATTATTGTAGCACGCCACATGGACATGGAATGCTTTGGCATGTCGGTCATCACCAACAGCACCGCCTCGCCGGAACTTATCAAAACGAACCATGCAGAGGTTCAGGATATCGGCAATACAGCACAACCTCGAATGACTGCATTATTCCGGGAAATTATCAGTAAACTTTGATATACTCATGCACAGGCTCATTGGGCCTGTGCATCAAACACCATACATGAATCAAGGGTTTTCTCTAGACATACAACAATTCCGGGAGGGAGATAAAAAAGCATTCAAAACCACTTTTGATTGCCTGTTTGAGAGCATATGCCTATTTGTAAACCGTTTCATTAACAATGTCCCGGCAGCAGAAGACATTACTCAGGAAACTTTTATCAGCTTATGGAATCACCGGGCAGAAATGCAATCTGCAGCCCACATAAAATCCTTTCTATACATCAGTGCCCACAATGCCTCGCTTGATTATCTAAAACACGAAAAGATTAAAAATGCGTACACCACCCACGCACTCCAAGAATCGGCAACAACAGAAACCTTTATTCATTTTGTCATAGAAGAAGAAGTCTCTCGAATTTTACACACAACAGAGCAAGAGCTACCTACCCAATGCAGGCAAATTTTTATTTTAGCGATGCAAGGTATGTCCAATGAAGATATCGCCACACAAATGGGCATATCTATAAATACCGTCAAAACTCAAAAAAAGATTGCATATCGCCGCCTGAAACAACACATTGCCATCCTTAGCGACATTATTATCCTACTATTTGCAAAAACATAACTACTATATAATATCACAAAGAAAGTACCTCAACAAATTAATTGAAACCACATTACCATGATTTAGATATGGTATGATGCTTTGATAAGACAATAATATGAAAACAACATCCATCATAATAGATGCGAAATTCTTAACCATGTGCATTTATCTCGACTTCCTTTGAGAGTATTCCACCTTTATTTGAAAATATTGTTGTACTTTTACAAACGTATTTACCTATATAAATGAATGTATCAAAGAATGATGGACGATATACTGAAACAGATAAAGACAGGAGAGGCGTCAGGAGTACAATTCAAAGAACGTATTCTCGATAAATATGACATTGCCTGTGAGTTGGTAGCTTTCAGCAACTCACACGGAGGCAAGCTCGTTGTTGGCATAAAGGACAAGACAGGCGAAACCAATGCCTTGTCATATTCTGAAATACAGGAAACTACCAATCTATTAAGTGACATCGCTTCAGAGAGTGTTGTGCCATCCATCCTAATAAAAATAGACACTGCTGAGGTTGAAGATGGTAGTTTGGTTGTTGCGACCATCAAAGAAGGGCTTAACAAACCTTATCACGATAATAAAGGCATCGTATGGGTGAAAAATGGTGCTGACAAGCGTAAAGTTTTTGACAATGCCGAACTTGCAGAAATGATGACAGACTGCGGCAGTTTCGCTCCTGATGAAGCAGGGATTAGGGATGCAACGATTAACGACCTTGATGCAACGACAATCAAACTGTTCCTTGGCAACCGTTTTGAGAGGGTATTGGAGAAAAAGGGGTTGACCGGCGATGCTTTTAATGAGGCTTCGCTTGATACAATATGCACGACCATCGCTAAAGGACATGACTACGAGAAGATACTTCGCAACCTGCGTTTTATTCGCCCCAATGGAATGCTGACCGTTGCAGCCATGCTTCTGTTTGGCAAATATACCCAGCGCTGGCTGCCAGTGATGACAGTCAAGTGTATCTGCTTTGCAGGCAATAGCATCGGAGGGAAAGTATTCCGTGACAAAGTGAATGATGCAGAGATGGAGGGAAATATGCTTCATCAATACGACACTATTATGAATTTCTTCACTCGCAACTTACACAGTATTCAAGTAGGAGACGAGTTCAACAGCATGGGTAAATTGGAAATACCTTACAGCTGTTTAGTTGAGTTTACGGTCAACAGCCTTGTACATCGCTCGCTGAACCTAAAAGCTCCTGTCCGCATTTTCATTTTCGACAATCGTGTGGAGATTCATAGTCCTGGTGCATTACCAAACGGACTCTCAATTGAGGACATTAAAGCAGGCACCTCCATGCCTCGGAACATGTTCCTTTTCAATAACGCCATTTATTTACTGCCATATACTGGAGTGGGTAGTGGAATCACTCGTGCGCTCGATGAAGATGTCAATGTCACATTTACAAATAACGACAAATCACAGGAATTTGTAATTACGCTTTGGAGAGGCAAAAGTAATCAAGTCGAAGAAAAAAGCAACCAAGACAGTAACGAAGTCGGTAAAAAAGGTAACCAAGTCAGTAACGAAGCCGGCAAGAAAAGTAACCAAGTTGAAGCTCACAACACAAAAAAAGCAACTCTAACCAACAAACAAAAGGATATTATCAATTTCTGTTCTGTGCCGCGTACATCAGCAGAAATCATGAAACGAGTAGGAGTATCAAATCAGACTAAAAATCGAGAGCGCTACATCACGTCTCTTATTACAGCAGGATATTTGCAGATGACCAATCCTGAGAATCCTACTGCAAGTAATCAGAAATATAAAAAAGTAAATATAAAATAAGAAGCATATGGACTCACTATTTCTATACAGAATAATTATAGAACTTTACTTTCAATGATTATTGCAATTATTGTCTGCATTTCACCACTATAAAAACACTGCAATTTTCGTTAACAACCAATTTTATAGGCAATTATAATTCATCAAACTCACGTTAAAACAAGACATATCTTTCTGTTAATCATAAATTTTCCCCTTCCCCGAAAGTTATACTTACGAAGGAAAGGGAAAAATAAATATTTCATTCTCAAATTTTAACATTTCGTGATTTCACCTAACTCCTAACCATCCCTGGATTTGTAAAAACAATATCTTGAATCTCTCCAAATCCTGTATGGATTAATGTCTTATCAACATCTCCTCCAGAAGTCAAGAATAACTCATGCAATTCTCCTGTTCCATCCGGATTATTCACCACGACAGCCAACCTTTTATTAGCATCAACAGTCCCGTAATAAGAATCATACTCTGCCGCAATTCTAAATTGCAATTTCGTAACAAGACCACCCGCATCATACAAAAAGATTTCCTCCCCACTCGCCATATTATATAAATAAATCGCACTATTTCTAGTGTAAAAAATCTGATCATTAAAAGCAATCGAAGTTGCCAATTGAGAAGTTGCATCCAAATTCATATTAATGGCAGGAATCTTATTTATTTTGATAAAAGAAGTCCCCCGTCCTTTAAAACCTATCTGATATATCATATAATTTTTCTGACTATCCATTCCAACAATTATCACCCCTTTTTCTGATATGTCACTATTCCCTTGCCCCATATAAACGACTTCTTGACTACTCCACTCGTCCTCCGCAAATAATCCTTCTTCAAACAAAGTCAATACTATAGAACTTTCATCTTCAGGATGAATATTATCAGGATCAACCCCGAACACCATATTCCTTCGCATATTATAATACATAAACTGCCGATGTTCTCTATCCCAAATTACAGCATAACCACTCTGCGAAAGAAATACATTTTTCGCCTGATAATCCTTCGTATTGTCATCCGTTTTTACTACAAATAGCCATCCTTGACCATTCGTCCAGTACAAATGCCCATTTTCATCCACCAAGAATCCGGCAGATTTCCCGTTTCCAGAGGCATATGCCAAACGAGGACGAGGAAAGATATTTGGAGGCATCATCAACTCTAATCGTTTACTAACGACCAAATCAAAAGGATGCATATAAGCACAACTATCTGGTTGTATTACAAATATGTGTTCTGTAATCGAATTCGCATAATCATACCCATCCCCTGAAAGATAGAATAATTTCGTTGCATTCTGAAAGCGACGAACTCCCCAAATTTCCTCATAAGCATCATAAACGATACTCAACTCATCTTCCTCTGCATTAATTCCCTCAACAACTCCCAACTTACGTTCTCCTTTAGATCCGTGCAATACAAACCAACTGTTCACAAATGGAATCACCGTATTCATATTGAATTTCGTATAATACTCCACCCCGGTAGAATGATCTATTATTCTAAACAACGGTGCATATGATGTTTTTTTCTTAGGAGCAAATTTTAAAGTCAATTCTTTAGAACGCAATGTATCCAAAACCATTTCTTTATTCACGTTCTTCGAAGTAATCCACTGAAACTCCAAATTATCCTCATTCGCCATATCTGATTGAATCACAACAGGAGTATAAGTCACGCTCAATGTATCCAGCGAAGGCTGACGATATCTATAATTGCAAGATGTCTCAGTTATCTCGGTTGGCTTCGGGAGAAAAGTAATAGTTCGCAAATCATTAATTTCCTTATAATCATAGTTACCTTTATCTTCGTAACAACCTCCCAAAAATAAAGCGATTATCCCATATGTATAAATTTTATTTATCATGGCCCTCATTTTTATTTATTAACAATATTATTTATCTTTATCTAGCGAGAAAGGAGCAAATGGTAACGGTTCATCAGGATGTCTGCATTATAAGAATCATAAGCCTCTTGCAATTGCGGCATAAAACCAATTCAATCCGTCCGTTCCGTATAATTCTCTTCTCCGATAACACCAAATACAAACTATTTGCTTGCCTCTGAAAATTCACCCAAATAAGTTTTGGCTTCCATATTCCAATCCCATCAATTAAGTTTTGTCCATACAGGAAAATTAAAATCTTTAGGAGAATCCGGATGTTTTTCATTAAACTCAGCTAACTTATCCCGCAACACTTGATTACAAGTTTCCCAGTCCATATAAGGGCTAAACTTCTTGCCAAGAACCGTGACAAAAAAAGCATACTTCTCTTCCGAAAAGTCACCTAATGCATGTTCTCCCTGATTCCATTTGGCAGGTTTTTCATAACAATCAGATACAAAAACTTCGTACACACTCTGTTCTTCTGCACCTAAATCGAACAAAGAATTTCCACTCTCAAAATCAAACGTAATACCTACTGCATATTTACCTCTTTTCTCCGGCCGTATCAATACCACTTGTATCGTATCAAGCAAATGATGCGCCCGAAAAGTATACGTCGGTAAAAACTCAACTGTTGCCAAAGGAAACTCTTCCAATAATTCCAAAGGAACTGTTTTCAATTTAAA
>CAKVCR010000166.1 GCA_934725835.1 uncultured Odoribacter sp. | reverse complement strand
AACCGGAATCGACATCGACGAATGGGCTTATAACAATGCCATGGAAAACCTGCAAAACAACCATATCAACAACATCACTATCAAAATCGGTGATGCCTCACTTTTAACTGCAGAAAAACCATTCGATGTAATCCTTGCCAACATCAACCGCAATATCCTGCTCAACGATATGGCGCACTACACCGCCCGTCTTCAGCAAGGAGGATTATTGATTATGAGCGGATTCTATGAACACGACCTTCCGATGATTCGCGAAAAGGCTGAATCTCTCGGGCTTGAATATCGCAGCTATCGTGAAGAAAAGCAATGGGTGGCAGCCTGTTTCTACAAAAAATAACCGCATCCATCAAAAACCAGAACTTCAGCAGTCCACCTGCTGAAGTATCTTAAAGGCTATATCCAGATACCTGTCAAGGTCTATCGTCTTTTCCCGGTCGTAGACATCACTACGCTTATGCCCGAAGCGGACTACGATGGCATTCTTCTGCGGGATTATAAAAAGATACTGTCCGCCCAATCCTCGAAAAGCCGGAAAAGAGAGACCTTTGTAATGAACCACCCAAATCTGGAAACCATAATAATCCAACGGACCATCTCCGAATTCGTTCTCCAGATATGAAGCCGGCGAAATCGCCTCCTTCAAATAATCTTCAGCAATCACCCGATGACCGTTCCAATTGCCATTGCACAAAATCAGACGTCCCAAATGTGCCAAGTCCCGTGCTGTCGTATTGAAACAGCAATAAGTCTTCTCGTCCCCTCCCTCACGGTCAAGATTCCATAGTGCATCATTCCTCGCCTGAACAGGTTTCCACAATTTCTCCTCTGCATATTCACTGATAGTGACAGGTATCGCCGCCTCCAATACAAAAGAAAGCAACTGCGTATCCCCACTCTTGTAGGAATAGCGTTTACCCGGCTCCTCCACCGGTTCAAGATTCATCACCAGCTTGCGAATATTGTCTCCATAATAAGCCTCCGTCGTTTTGGAAACCAAAGCAGTATATGCCTCATCCCAATTCAGGCCGGAACTCATCGTAAGCAGATTCCTCACCGTTATCTTAGCCTTATCCCCATCACGAAATTCAGGCAGATACTTACCCACCTTATCGTCAAGACTTTCAATATACCCCTCCTGATGCGCAATTCCCACCAACAATCCCACAATACTCTTCGTAGCAGAAAAAATATTCGATAATGTCTCAGGTGTCCATCCGTCACGATACTCCTCATACAGCACACTATCATTCTGTATCACCAAAAACGAGACCGTCTGCATCTCATCCAGAAAATCATTCTCATCCCCCGTCATTTCATAGGCATTGAAATGCGTAGCTGCAGGAAAATCCCAACATGAATCAGCTTTCGCCACCTTATTGGAAGCAAAAATATACGTATCCGAAATATCGGGGAACCAATATATCAAAGCCTGTCGCATATAAAAAGGTAAACAGCAGTATACCACTGCCAACAGCAGCAACAAAGCCCCGATTCCTATCCATAGTCTTTTATTTCGCATGCCGGGTTGAATTTCTACAGTTCCTCACAATGACGGAGATCTTCCGTTGTCAGACGTTCCGGCAAGAACTTTGTGACATCGCCTCCATTCATATAAATATTGCGCACAATCGTAGAACTCACAAAAGTATGCACCGTAGACGTCAGAATAAACACCGTCTCGATATTGCCATCCATAGCCCTATTGGCCTGCCCGATAGCACGTTCATACTCAAAATCAGCAGCCGTACGCAATCCCCGGATAAGGATATGAGAATTCACCTGCTGGCAAAAATCCACCGTCAATCCGGAATAAGGCTTCACCGTCACCCGGTCCGTATCCTCAAAAGCCTTTTGAATCAACATAATCCTGCTTTCAGTAGAGAGAAATTCCCTTTTCCCGGGATTAATGCCGACAGCAATAATGATTTTGTCAAACAACTTCAATGCACGGCGCACAATCTCCTCGTGACCGACTGTAAAAGGATCAAAAGATCCGGGGAATACTGCTATTCTTTCCATCATATCACCTATCAATTTTTACATTTAGAGAGACAAACTTAGCGAAACAAACGTTATAAATAAAAGAAAAAGTCCTAAATCTTAACACTACACACCAATTTAGAAAAAATACACAAAAACTTTGCAATAAATAGTGATTTTTTTCCATAATTTCTTCCCGATTTATTAGCAGTTATCATTTTTGTTTTCTATGTTTGTGAAAAGCAAAAACACAAACTTACTTAGCTATGGCACAAAAACTATTAATCAGAGACCTAACATTGAGAGACGGACAGCAATCATCCTTTGCGACCCGTATGACTCAAAAACAAGTTGACAGAGTATTACCTTTTTATAAAGACGCCAACTTCTATGCAATGGAAGTGTGGGGAGGTGCAGTGCCCGATTCAGTGATGCGCTATTTGAACGAGAATCCATGGGATCGCTTGGAAAAAATCAAGGCATCCGTTGGCAATGTTTCCAAGCTTACAGCCCTATCCAGAGGTCGCAACCTATTCGGATACGCACCATACACGGATGAAATCATCGAAGGTTTTTGCCGCAACTCCATTGAATCGGGCTTGGGAATCATGCGTATTTTCGATGCCCTGAACGACGTAAACAACGTCAAGTCGACCATCAAATACGTAAAGAAATATGGCGGAATGGCGGATTGTGCGGTCTGTTACACCATCGACCCGAAATACCCGAAGCTCAGCTTCATAGACAAACTCAAAGGCAAAAAGAACCCGGAACCGGTGTTTACAAACGCCTACTTCCTTGACAAAGCCAAACAAATGGCAGCATTGGGTGCCGATATGGTCACCATCAAGGATATGAGCGGTTTGATTTCACCGGCTCGAATTGCAGAATTAATTCCTTTATTCAAGCAGAATCTTTCCATTCCGGTAGATTTTCACACACACTGTACTCCGGGCTACGGCTTAGGCGCAGTTCTGATGGCTATTATCAAGGGAGTCGACATCGTTGACACCAATATCTGGAACTTTGCAGGCGGTACCGGTGCTCCGGCCATCGAATTGATATACATCTTCTGTAAAAAACTGGGCATAGAACTGGACGTCAACATGGAAGCTGTTGCCAAAATCAACAAGGAACTGTTCGGTATCCGCAAAGAACTGGAGGCATTTGATGCCAGCAAGCAGTTCCCGAATCCTTTCAACCCACTGACAGACACCCTGCCTGCCAACATCGACAAAGAATTCGACAACGCCATTGCTGCAGCCAAAGCCAACAACGAAGAAGCACTTTTGGCAGCATGCCATGCCATCGAAGCATACTTCAACTTCCCGAAGCCAAACGAACTGGTGAAAAAAGCCGAAGTACCGGGCGGTATGTACAGCAACATGGTAGCTCAGCTGAAACAGTTGAATTCCATGGATATTCTGGAAAAATCAATGGAACTGATTCCTACCGTACGTCTGGCAGCCGGTCTTCCACCATTGGTGACACCCACCAGCCAAATTGTAGGAGCACAAGCCGTTAACTGTGCAATGGACCTCAAAGCCGGCAAACCGATGTACAGCAACGTCTCCAACCAGTTTGTCAACCTGGTGAAAGGTGAATATGGCAAAACCCCTGTACCCGTAGACCCGGAATTCCGTTTCAAAATTGCAGGAACCCGCGAGGAAATTCCGTACGACACCAGCAAAAACCAGATGCAGCCCAATCCCGAATTACCGGAAGCAGGCGGTGTAAAGCTGGCTGCAACAGAAAAAGAGGTATTGTTGCTTGAACTATTCCCACAGGTAGCTAAAAACTTTCTGACCAAACAGAAAACCGAAGCCTATGCAGCACAGCATAAAACAGAAGAGCCTAAGGCAGCCGCCCAAGCAGCAGACGACTTGGCAAACGCTCCTATCACCGGCAAGACTGTAAAAGCTCCGATGCCGGGCAGTGTGTTGCGCTTCGCTGTAAAACCGGGCGACAAAGTAACCAAGGGACAGACGGTCGTTGTACTGGAAGCCATGAAAATGGAAAACAGCATCGCATCGGATTACGCCGGAACTGTAAAACGCCTATTGGTAAAAGAAGGCTCCAATGTCGCAGCAGATGCCCCGATGATTGAAATAGAAATCTAGTCCATAACCATAAAAACGAGTAGGAGGAAAACGGTTGCATTTTCCTCCTATTTTTTTCTACAGAACCACATTATCTAGACATTACAAAGCATTTTTTCAAACTTTACCCGCTCCACGTCCGGGAACAAACGGCACAAATGGTCGAGCATTCGAAGCAGCGACTGCTCGGGTGTACGCCCTTCCACCTGCTCCTCCACCGGAAACAGATGCGGATACATTGCCTCCGGAGTGCAATAACGGGCCACTCCCCAACCGTAAGGCTCACCCTTCTTTGAAATCAGATACTCAAAATCGGCTATACAGACATGCGTACC
This sequence comes from uncultured Odoribacter sp., assembly GCA_934725835.1. Taxonomy (GTDB): domain Bacteria; phylum Bacteroidota; class Bacteroidia; order Bacteroidales; family Marinifilaceae; genus Odoribacter. The sequence goes on along the minus strand of CAKVCR010000166.1, from coordinate 2,054 downwards.
CATCTGCAACTGTGAAATCAAAGCATCAAAGACCATACCATTGTACTTGTTCTCTGCCGGAACAAACGGGTCTAAAGGATTAAACACTGTCTTTTTACGACTCAACGAGAAGCCGCTCGCCAACTTCAGCTGTTTCGACAACATCGACTCATTTTCTACCAACACCTCATAAATATGCCGGGCCTCCTTATCCTGCTCCCTCAAAGGAGCAATAGAACGCCTCCAATTCATAAAATCGGGAAACCATTCCAGACTGACATAACCAGCCTTCCCTTTAAAAAACTTACCGTAAGCCGCCTCCCATTTCGCTATAATCGGGCCCTTCCATCCCCATGGTCCCTGCAGATATTCATCGCCGAAAAGCAAATCAGGCGGCGTCATCTCCTCTATAGAAAAGCCCTTGACACTATTCTTGAAAAAAGGCAGGAATCCCCATTCCCGAATCAGATTCTCCACCTGCTGCTGACGCTCTATAATTATATCAAACCGATCAATCATTTTTACTATCCTTTAGTCTATCCGCAAATATAAAGAGTTTTTACCCATGGTCAAACTTCGGACAGGAAAAGCACTCCCGTAATTCCGATGTAGACGTAGATAATATACCGAAGCAGCGACACTGATATATGGCGGAACACATATGCCCCGAAGAGATTCCCGACTACCACTCCTGCCAGCCCATACACGTATCCGGAGGCACCGGCCGATGTAAAGAAACCGTTATAGGCCCGTGCGAAAGTCATCACCAGATTTCCAAACAAGAAATAAGCCTGTGTCATCGCAATATAATGATTCTTATCCTGTTCAGCATTTACAAAATAAAGCACCGCCGGCGGTCCCTGCATACCGAAAAAGCCTCCCATCAGTCCACTGACCGCTCCCGCCGCAACCTGCACAGGTTTTGTCGTCCTCACCCTGATTCGCTTGCTGAAAAATATAAAATAAACGCTCACCACTATCAGCGTGATGCCCAGCAGAATATTCAGAATCCCGTACTCCATCCGCCGCAACACAAACACCGCTCCTATCGACACCACCATAAAAGTAAGCAGGATGGGCAAAAGCCTGCTCCACTCGATACACCTCCACTTCTGCACCACAATCATCAACGAAGTCGTCATAGCCAAGATTCCGGAAAGCGTCGTAGCCTCCCCGTACGACCCCAAGATAGCAGGCAGCATCGTCATAATAAAAATGCCAAACCCGAATCCGGCCGTCCGTTGCACAAAACTCGCCCCGATACTCAATATGAATAGCTTCAATACAATTTCCATCTCCACAAAAATACTCTCTTTTTGGATTCACGAACCACCCTTTGCCAAATATATTTTACCTCCCCTCCCACTCCATTTCTCCGAAAAGCGACTCCCAAAACTCTCCGTTTACACATTTTCCATTCTCCCAACCGCCTCTCACCTATGTCTTACCGATGTCTTACTCCCCTTTTACATTAATCCGTTCCTCACCCGAAGCTCATCCGAAGCTCAACCGAACAACATGGTTTTAGCTACGGAGCAGCTACTGGCGAACAATGCCTCAAGAAGAGAGAAAAGCAAAAGAAGTCTGCAAGAACTGCAAAAGGGATTCAAATCATAGATAAGAATGTCTACCTTAAAATATCTGATCTTCAATCTTAAGCAATATTCTCTTTGACTCCAATCCTCCGGCAAAGCCTGTTAAGGAAAGATTACTGCCGATAACACGATGGCATGGGATGAAAATACTCATCCCATTCGCCCCAATAGCTTGTGCAACAGCTCTGATTCCTTTGAGATTATCCACTCTTTGAGCAATCTCCTTGTAAGTTCTCATCTCGCCATAAGGTATTTCAAGCAGTGCGCTCCACACTCGTTTTTGAAAGTCGGAACCAACCGGATGCAATGGTATGTCAAAGGATTTGCGATTGCCTGCAAAATATTCATTAAGCTGTATCTTTGCTTGTTCCAGAACAGGAGATGTTTCTATCTTGAAATCAGCTTTCAGAAATCTCTCAAGCCGACGTTTATTGCGTTCTGCACATGGCATTTGGTTCCAATCGCAAAGGCACAGTTCAT
>CAKVCR010000165.1 GCA_934725835.1 uncultured Odoribacter sp. | reverse complement strand
CGTAAGAATCCTAAACGCCGAAACAGATATCAAGAATTGTGAGTGTAAGGGGACATTCAACCCCTTACACTCTATTGTGGGTCAGTTTATTACTGCTTGATTATACTGGCATCAACTTCTTCCCAAGCGTCAACGGTAGCCTTGAACTCTATAGGATACAATGTGTTAGCAGGGTCAATATTTTCATGATGGAGCTCAGCAACGTAGTTATAGCTCTTACCCTGTTCCTGTGTAGTAGAGAAGTTCACAGAGTGCTCATAAACTGTAGTTGCACCATTCTGGTCGAGAGAAACCTTGAATGTTACAGTGTACTCTTGAGTTTCACCTGTCGGGATGAGATAATGATGCGCAGTTTCTGCACTGCCGCCACCAGCTGCAAGGTCTTTGACATTTTCGCTAGCGAATGCAATATTAAATGTCTCGTTCTCAACAACGGTCCACTTAACGCCAGCAGCAGCAGGTTTTACGAGAGAACCCTTCTTGTAAGCGTTTGTAATGTTAACGTCAGTAATAGTAATCTTTGCTGCAGCATTTTCTGGGAATGTGTTATTGAATGTGAACTTAACACGTGCCAACTGATGTTTGAACGTAAAGTTTACTTTTTCAGGAGCAGCATTAATTTTTTCCGGCATTTGCATTTCAGTAGCCTTTGCATAGATTAGATCTGTCTCACCGTCATTTTCAAATGTAATGGTGCCGCCATCCTTAGCTGCTGCGAATTGAACACCCTTATCACCATGCTTCGGTGCAATAGCCTCGAAGTTGTAAGCATAGTTAGCCTCCCAATACTGCAACGGTGAGTATGAACCCTCTCCATTAGCAGCTACTGTTACCTGCTGTGCATTGAAAATCTGCTCAGCACCACGCCAGCCGTATACTTCCATAGAACCGAGATTAGCAATTGTAACGTCTGTTGCACGTGTACTCTTACCTACGAACGAAGAAAAACCGATAGCCTTACCTTTAGCCATATCTACTGTCTCGTCATTATTGCAACCTGTGAGCGCAAGACCCATTGCTGCCAAACCAATAATAAATAATCTTTTCATAACAACATTGAATTAATTAGTAAAAAAAATTATTGAATAACATAAAAACAAACTGATTATTTCAGCGGTATAACAATATCTTCATAATTACCCCAACCTTCAATCTTAATATCGAATCCCGAGCTACCTTGTTCTCCGTCCTCGTCTGAAATCTCTATACCCTTCACCACGATAACACCGCCTTGCGGCTGCTTCTCGATTTGGTCGGTTACATCGAAATCGAAATTCTTCATAAGTCCGTTCTTCAGCCGCACCTCCAGATTCAACGCATGCTTGCGAGGAGTACGGGTAGGCACATAATACTCATTCGGATAGTCGGGCACACCGAAGGTGGTGACAATTGCCTGAGCACCCCACCATTCCGTCGTACAGTCGAAAAGCAGGGTAGCTGCCTCGGACGATGTTCTTCCGTTGTGCAGCAACACTGAGGATGCCATTCCGGACAATGCTCCGCGCACCAATCCCACATACTCCAATCCATGCTTGAACTCGTAGCGGACAACATATTTGAACACCATCGGGTGCATGACCACAGACATGACCACTTCCTCTACGTTGCGCTCGGAAGTATACTCCTCATTATAGTTGCCATACAGCATATCCGGCATATTCACGGTTGGCTCCTTAGGATCGCCCTTACTGAAAGGATTACCTTTATAGGTAGAGCGCGTACGGGTTCGTGTGGTGGCTTTTGCCGATGCCACCGAGTACATATCGTCAAAAATGATGGATTCCGTATTGTTGTTATAGAACAGCAGGTGATGCTTGCCGGGACGCAATCCCACCACGCCGCCCGTTGCCGGCATATTAATCATATCGCTCGGTCCTGAAAACGGGAAATCGTGCATACGCAATCCTTCAGGTATTTCCGGACGCAGGCTGTCATACTGCATACTTCCGTCATCCTGCCATCCAAACTCTCTATTCCATACACTATCAACCTTCCAGTTCGGTCCTTCACCGCTCGGTATCTCCCACTCCTGCTGGTAGGTTGCCACCACCCGGAAGTCATACTTCGGTGCATGCGCATCGTGGTCGAAACACAACTCCTTATGTTCGCACGATGAGAGCAGCATAAGCATTCCTGCAAACAAAGGAACATATCCTATCAATGTGTATATCCTTTTCATTTTACGCCTCCTTTCTTGTTGTTGCTGTTACCTCTTCCGAGAAGCCACACCAGAGAGGTCTCCGCCTTCGTCGGTCCGAACCAACGGCGGTTCTTGGTGGCCTGCCATATATAATGCCCGTCCATAGGCTCGTATTTGTAATACCTTCCACCCCAGTAACCCACACCAAGAGTAAAGTCAATATTCAACCTGTGTGCAATCGGAAGCGAGTAACCGTATTCCACGCCGGCAGCGTAGTTGGTCTTTTCCCAAAGCGTTCCTCCGGGCTTACCACCCATGTAACCCTTTCCGCCCCACTCAAAGTCGTACGTAAACGCCTGTCCGTACAATCCTAAGTGATGACCGGTAAGCGGTTTCTCCTCGGCCTTTTTGCCAAACCATTTGCGGATAGCGATGTCACCGCCATAGATGCGCCAGTAGTGATGGCTGCTGTTCTTGTTCCACCAGCCGTACATCCAGTTGCCGACTGCCGACCAGTTCTTGCCTAAATAGAATTCCACTCCGATATTGGGAACTGCCAGCACATCATAGAGCATATTGGTCTTGATTCCCATATAGAACGGTTTCTTCACAACGGGCGCAATAGGAGTATCGGGTACTACAGGCACTTCCTCGACAGCCACCGTGTCGACAGGCTCCGGAACAGGAGGCGTCACCACCGGCTCTTCCTCTACCACAGGTATCTCCTCCTCCTTCTGACGAATCGTCACAAGGATAACGCTGGCATTTCTGACCAGACCGAAGAAGTTTTTGTGCATATATTTCCAGGTCCGTCCATACTGCAACTCCATCAAGTGCTTTTTACGGCTATCCACCAGTACTCCTTTTTTATAAGTAAACTCCGGAATATTTCGCAGCACATCCACTGCCTCCTCCTTGTGTGGCATGTTCGACATCTCCACCAATTCCGCAAGACGCTCCCAAGCGATAAAACCGTCAGCGTAGGAGACAATGCTGTCCGGAAGAGACACACGTCCGCGGATATAACGTTCCAATGCATTACGACGTTCTTTTGCCAATTTTTTATTGATTGCAAAACTACCCTCTGGCGAGGCAGAGCCACCGAAAGACACTTCCACCAGCTCAAGCGTACTGTCCCTCATTACACTTTCCAGGAATGACACCACCTCCGACAGCCTCACGGAATTGTCACCATAAGCCGTATTCAGTGTCGAATTGCCGACCGGAAATCCTATACAGACCTCTTTCCGGCTCTCCTGCCCGAATGAGTGTACACACCCAAACAGCATCAATGCTGATACTACCCAAATTTTCATACATATATCGTTTTACTCGTTCAACCAATGAATATGGTACAAAAGTAAAACAAAAAGTTAAAACACCAAACTATTTTGAATGTTTTTTTGCCCTTTGTGCTTAAAAAAAAAAAAAATACACTCTTATGTTAAGCCCTCCGCAGTCCACATTTTGCTTAACAATCATTTACACACCAAATCACAAAACGTATGCTTTTACAGTCCTCGGATGCTGTCCAAAGACAAACCGGTCATCTCCACGATATCTTCTGCTGAATAACCCTTGGATTTCATCCGTCTCGCCATATCTACGGCTGCTTGCTCACGACCTTTTTCCAAGCCTTCCTCACGACCTCTCTCCAGACCTTGCTCCAAACCCTGCTCCAGTCCTTTTTTCAAACCCTCTTCTCGCCCTCTTACATAGCTCTTCCGCATATTGGTGTCCAGAACATTTTTCCAGTCTCGGTAGTTCTTCAGGCTTTCCCAGTACTCACTGCGACGCAGAGGTGTAAAGGCCGCTATCTCTGCTGCTTTGAAAAGACGCTCGAAGATTCGCTCCTGCAAAGCACGGGGACGTTCCAGAAGACCGGACAGATTCCGAAGCACGAACATCCACTTGTCGAACATACTCTCCAACTCCGATTCCGACTTGTTGAACTTGGGCATCTCCAGGTAGATAAAGGTGAGCTTGTCATAGAACACTTCGTGCGTATGCAGGTCTACCAGCTTCACCTGATGATGGAAACAATCCGTATCTCCGTCCTGGAATATAAAGTTGAGGATGCCGATTACATACACCCCTTTCAGCTCATAGTTCCACTCGCCCCGAGGGGCCTGCTCGCGTATCGGGAAGGTCGCATAGTACACGCTGCGGTCCTTGAAAAACTGCTGTTCACCCCGTTGCATCTCAACCAGTATCTTCTCCCCTTTTTCGTTCTCGCAATAGACATCAAAAACGGCACGGCGGTCGTACTCCTGTGTCCCCAGGTGCTCCGTGTTCAGATAGTTGACCTTCTTTATCTCCTCCTTGCCAAACAACAAGGCATTCAGAAAACTGACTAGCAAATCCTTGTTCATGTCGGTCCCGAACAGCAATTTGAAGCCGAAATCCGTGTACGGATTGATGTAACGATCTTGAAGTCCTTCTGTTCCCATCGTATTTATCTGTTTGTTAGCTATTCTATATTATAATTCCCGGATGCAGCCCAAAGACAAACCGGTCATCTCCACGATATCTTCAGCAGAATAACCCTTGGATTTCATCCGTCTCGCCATGGCGAGAGACGCCTGTTCCCAACCTTCTTCTCGCCCCTCTTCTCGCCCTCTTACATAGCTCTTCCGCATATTGGTGTCCAGAACATTTTTCCAGTCTCGGTAGTTCTTCAGGCTTTCCCAGTACTCACTGCGACGCAGAGGTGTAAAGGCCGCTATCTCTGCTGCTTTGAAAAGACGCTCGAAGATTCGCTCCTGCAAAGCACGGGGACGTTCCAGAAGACCGGACAGATTCCGAAGCACGAACATCCACTTGTCGAACATACTCTCCAACTCCGATTCCGACTTGTTGAACTTGGGCATCTCCAGGTAGATAAAGGTGAGCTTGTCATAGAACACTTCGTGCGTATGCAGGTCTACCAGCTTCACCTGATGATGGAAACAATCCGTATCTCCGTCCTGGAATATAAAGTTGAGGATGCCGATTACATACACCCCTTTCAGCTCATAGTTCCACTCGCCCCGAGGGGCCTGCTCGCGTATCGGGAAGGTCGCATAGTACACGCTGCGGTCCTTGAAAAACTGCTGTTCACCCCGTTGCATCTCAACCAGTATCTTCTCCCCTTTTTCGTTCTCGCAATAGACATCAAAAACGGCACGGCGGTCGTACTCCTGTGTCCCCAGGTGCTCCGTGTTCAGATAGTTGACCTTCTTTATCTCCTCCTTGCCAAACAACAAGGCATTCAGAAAACTGACTAGCAAATCCTTGTTCATGTCGGTCCCGAACAGCAATTTGAAGCCGAAATCCGTGTACGGATTGATGTAACGATCTTGAAGTCCTTCTGTTCCCATTGTATTTATCTGTTTGTTAGCTATATTATAATTCCCGGATGCAGCCCAAAGACAAGCCGGTCATCTCCACAATATCTTCTGCCGAATAACCCTTGGATTTCATCCGTCTCGCCATATCTACGGCTGCTTGTTCACGACCTTTTTCCAAACCTTGCTCCATACCTTGCACTAAACCTTCCTCTCGACCTTTTTCCAAGCCTTCCTCACGACCTTTTTCCAGTCCTTTTTTCAAACCCTCTTCTCGCCCTCTTACATAGCTCTTCCGCATATTGGTGTCCAGAACATTTTTCCAGTCTCGGTAGTTCTTCAGGCTTTCCCAGTACTCACTGCGACGCAGAGGTGTAAAGGCCGCTATCTCTGCTGCTTTGAAAAGACGCTCGAAGATTCGCTCCTGCAAAGCACGGGGACGTTCCAGAAGACCGGACAGATTCCGAAGCACGAACATCCACTTGTCGAACATACTCTCCAACTCCGATTCCGACTTGTTGAACTTGGGCATCTCCAGGTAGATAAAGGTGAGCTTGTCATAGAACACTTCGTGCGTATGCAGGTCTACCAGCTTCACCTGATGATGGAAACAATCCGTATCTCCGTCCTGGAATATAAAGTTGAGGATGCCGATTACATACACCCCTTTCAGCTCATAGTTCCACTCGCCCCGAGGGGCCTGCTCGCGTATCGGGAAGGTCGCATAGTACACGCTGCGGTCCTTGAAAAACTGCTGTTCACCCCGTTGCATCTCAACCAGTATCTTCTCCCCTTTTTCGTTCTCGCAATAGACATCAAAAACGGCACGGCGGTCGTACTCCTGTGTCCCCAGGTGCTCCGTGTTCAGATAGTTGACCTTCTTTATCTCCTCCTTGCCAAACAACAAGGCATTCAGAAAACTGACTAGCAAATCCTTGTTCATGTCGGTCCCGAACAGCAATTTGAAGCCGAAATCCGTGTACGGATTGATGTAACGATCTTGAAGTCCTTCTGTTCCCAT
>CAKVCR010000164.1 GCA_934725835.1 uncultured Odoribacter sp. | reverse complement strand
CGTCAATGTATTGTGGATTACGTTCAAATAACAAACCAACGGGCTTAAGAATAATTAATCCGACATAAGCAAGACTCCACATTATTGAAAAATACAACGCAGGCGATAACAAGGCGCGGTATCTCCAAATTTTGACTACTTTTATAAACAATAAAATTTGGCATACTAAAGCCAATAATACAATTAGAGTACTCATGAGTAAATTGTCTTTTTTACAAATAAACGGTAATACTTTACCATCATTAAGAAATAAGCAAAATCTGCCATAATTACGGTTGCTATAGCTCCCCAAATTTGAAAATAATAAATAAGTAAGATACTACCTAATATTTTTATGAAACCACAAACAAATGCTCCGTTTCGTAAATACTTTCCCAAGCCATGCGATCCTAAAAATCGATTAAACATGTCCCCCATTCCATGTAATGATGTTGCAACTGCAAGATAAGAGGCATAAATGCTTACAGATTTATAAGTTTCATCATAAAGCAACTGTACAATATAGTCTATTAAAATAACAAAAACAACTAAAGTTACAACAGTCATGAATACTGACGAAAAAATTATCTTATTGCCTATTCTATTTTGATTTGCAAATTGTCTGAAATACGTTGTTCCGATTATCGAAGGTAATAAAGATAATGGTGTGGCTATCGTTAGAGCTAATGTGTAAAAACCTACATTTGTATTATCTAAACAGAAATGACTCAAAGTTATACCAGCAATATATGATGTTGATACACCTGCTAAAGAACCAATATAAACTTGTCTTCCATACTTTTTATTTTCTTCATTCAATAACTTTAACGAAACCTTTATGTTTCTAAAATCCGGCTTAGTAGAATAAATAATTACTCCTAAAACAAATACTGCAATTCCATTGTATAGACAAAGCATTAATAAAGGCGTGGCTGTAATTCTTCTATAGACAAGTATTGCAACCACAATATAAACGAGAGTAGGTAAAAGTCTTGATATTGCAATTCTTACAATATGATTATCTCCTTGTGAAGAAGTATTAATATAATTAAGAAGTATAACATTCCCTCCAAGAAAAACAGAAGCTAAATATAGGGGAGAAAGATTATTTGCTCCATTTATCAAACTATACATATAAAGACAAAACATCGAAAGTGATAACAAAGCTATTGTGAAAAAGACAATGGAAACAATAGCTCCTCTTATTTTTCTACTATATTCTTCATCCTTTGACAATGCTAACAACCGACTTCCTGAAGTTAAATAACCAAATAGTAATATACTAGATATAAAGCTAATAAGATTCTGAATGTATCTTACATCACCGAATTTTTCAGGACTAAGATTCCTAGTATTTATTACAGAACTAATAACTCCCAATAGCACTCCTATTATTGTAGATCCATATAAAATTAGAATCTGTTTTTTTTTTTCTGAAATTATCATCTTTATTATCTTATAATTATGGAAATGTCAAAAGTACATTCTCTCTATAGTAACGTTAAGCAAACACTTCATCATTATCTATAGTTTTTTCTGCATTAGTATGGGTCATTTTTTGTTTTGGAATCCTTTTTTCAGATGTTTCTGTCAAACCTTGCAATCTTTTTACCCTCTTTAATGTTATCATGTTAAATATTTCTAAACTCCAATAATATTTGACACCAAAGCTGTCTGGATACATTTTATGATAGATGTCTGTTATATAGTTAATTTCATCTTTTGTATATGGGAATGGTAAATGATTCATAAATGTGCATTCATTATTTTCCATAATTTGACGAGCTTCCTCAAACGTTTCAGCAAAATCTTTATTTGATTCGTAAGCAGTTCTTAATCCTTCTAAACTATAAATCTTATACTTCTTCATTATGCGTACTTTTTCAGCCATCGGGTCAAATGGAAAAAGCAACTTACCTCCTTGTGTTAACTCCCATACTTTTAATAAACTCTCTGGATTATGCCAAAATGTAAAATACTGCATGTCGAAATCAGAATTATTCTCCATAACCATAGCAAAAGCACGTTGTTCACCTGGACGTTTTAGCGCTTCTTGTCCTGTTGGCCAAATTCTGTTGCGCTTGGAGAAATTTAATAAGTCTCCAGTTAATGAAAAATAGATAATACCTTTTGATATCGTATGAAGAATTTGATGATAATCATCGGCAACAGGGTCGTATTTTGTAGTCGCAAAGAATGCAGTAACTAATAGACTATTAGTCATATCCATCATATTGGTAGCAATTCCGTAATGTTGTGCTAGTGCTTCATAATTAACGACTAATTCTCCTTGCACCAAATCTTTAATTTGCGGATTATCCTGCAAAACAGCCTTAAAGTCGTTTAACTGTATTAGTCGTTCAAAAGATTGCTCTTTCGTCCAAATGCCACGATATAACAACGGCTTGCATAGAATATAAATTTCACTTTGCTCTCTGTATAACGGATTTATTGGCATTGGGCAAGCAACAAATTGATTACCTAAAAGCTGCATGATTTCAAAATAAGGTTAAGGGTGGTAGAACCCTCCCCAACCTTTTGTTTTAAGATAATCGAAAACTGTAAAAACAGAAGAAAATGTCTCTTCAATCATCTTTGATTTTTATTCAGATTAACCTGTTCGAATTAGCAATTAATAAAACAATCATTAATCATGAATGATTCACATTCCCTGATTAAAATTTGCGCCAAACAATCTTATTCACAATACCAACATAGCTCTGTACAATCTTCACAACCTTAGTCGATACATTCTCATCAACATAATCAGGCACAGGGATACCATGCTGACCGTCACGACAGAGCTCAACGGCAGTATCTACAGCCTGGAGCAAAGACTTTTCGTCAATACCGGCAATGATAAAGTCGCCCTTGTCGATAGCCTCTGGACGTTCAGTAGATGTACGGATGCAGATAGCGGGGAATGGATGCCCTACACTGGTGAAGAAACTTGATTCCTCAGGAAGTGTACCAGAGTCACTGACTACTGCAAAAGCATTCATCTGAAGACAGTTGTAGTCGTGGAAACCGAGTGGCTCATGCTGGATGACACGCTTATCAAGCTGAAAGCCTGACGCAGCAAGACGGTTGCGTGAACGAGGATGACAGCTGTAAAGAATAGGCATGTCATATTTTTCAGCCATCTTATTAATAGCATTGAATAGAGACATAAAGTTTTTCTCGGTATCAATATTTTCTTCACGGTGAGCAGACAACAGGATATATTTGCCTTTCTCTAAACCAAGACGCTGGTGAACATCGCTTGCTTCTATTTCTGCGAGATTATTATGAAGGACTTCTGCCATCGGCGAACCGGTAACGTAAGTGCGCTCTTTGGGTAAGCCGCAGTCAGCAAGGTAGCGACGAGCATGTTCACTGTATGCCATGTTTACATCAGAAATAATGTCAACGATACGGCGATTGGTCTCCTCTGGCAGACACTCGTCTTTGCAACGGTTGCCGGCTTCCATGTGGAAAATAGGAATATGCAGACGCTTTGCTCCAATAACACACAAGCATGAATTGGTGTCTCCTAATACCAATACGCCATCTGGTTTGGTCTGAGCAAATAACTTGTAAGAGCAGTTGATGATATTTCCACAAGTGGCACCAAGGTCATCTCCTACAGCATCCATATAGACTTCCGGATCGGCTAATTTCAAATCTCTGAAGAATATACCATTGAGATTGTAGTCGTAATTCTGACCTGTATGTGCAAGGATTACATCAAAATATTGACGACATTTGTTGATGACGGCAGCAAGACGGATAATCTCGGGACGAGTACCAACAACGATAATCAATTTCAGCTTACCGTTATCCTTGAACTTTATATCTGAATAATCAAATTTTGGTTGCTTTTGCATTTTCTTTTTCTTTATTTCTGTTCTACCTTATCAAAATAGGTATCCGGTCTATTCGGATCAAATATCTCATTGCAGTACATCACGGTTACCAAGTCTTCTGTATCAGAGAGGTTGATGATGTTGTGAGTGTAGCCGGGGAGCATAATGACAGACTGGATTTTGTCACCGCTTACCTCATAGTTCAATATCTCGTCTGTACCTTCCTTACGAAGCTGTATCAATCCATGACCGGAAACTACGATAAATTGTTCCCACTTGGTGTTATGCCAATGTTCTCCTTTAGTAATACCCGGCTTGGAGATGTTGATGCTTACCTGTCCACAGTTCAGAGTGTGAACCAATTCTGTAAACGAGCCTCGATTGTCAACGTTCATCTTCAAATCGAAGATAGCTTTTTCCTTTGGCAGATAGCTAAGGAATGTACTATATAAACGCTTGGCGAAGGAATCTGCCGGAATTTCAGGAATCATCAATGTCTTGGGCATCTCTGCAAACTTGTGAAGCAAGTCTACTATTTCGCCAAGAGTAGCCTTATGAGTAATAGGACAATAGCAGTATCTGCCTTCTTCTGACGGAAGCACTTCAAGTCCTTCAAACTCACAATGATGTTCCTCACCCTTTAATGCATGAATCATTTCGTCAACGAGATCGTCAATGTAAAGCAGTTCTAGTTCTACACTTGAATCGTTGACAGTAATGGGAAGGTCGTTAGCAATATTATTGCAAAATGTAGCTACAGCAGAGTTGTAGTTGGGACGACACCATTTGCCATAGAGATTAGGGAAACGATATACCAATACTTTAGCTCCTGTTTCCTTGCCATATTCTAAAAACAAGTCTTCACCGGCTTTCTTGCTGCGTCCATATTCACTGTTACCGAAACGTCCGGTTAAAGAGGCCTGCTGCGAACTTGAAAGCATTACGGAACAATGATTGCCATGCGCCCTCAGTACATCGAGCAACGTAGAGGCAAAACCGAAGTTACCTTTCATAAACTCGTCATTGTCCTTGGGACGATTAACACCGGCAAGGTTAAACACAAAATCGCATTCTTTGCACCATGCGTCAAGTTGTTCAGGCGTAGAATCAAGGTCGTATTCAAATACTTCCTCTATCTGCAATTCACCGTAGCAACGTGCCTTGCCATCTTTTATATTGTTGAGCTGAGCGCAAAGGTTTTTGCCTACAAAACCTTTGGCTCCAGTTACTAAAATCTTCATAATGATCTTGTTTACTGAACGAAGTTGCCTTCGCCACTTAACTCTTTCTTAATATATTCCAATGCACCAATCTTTGCCTTCGTTTCTTCAAGATTCAGTCTATATGTATTATCAGAATTGAATTCCTCGATTTCAGAACGCTTGGTATCGCCTTCCTTGAAGAACTTGTCGTAGTTCAAGCCACGATTGTCTGCAGGCACACGATAGAAGTTGCCCATATCCTCAGCCTTAGCACATTCCTCTTTGGTAAGCAATGTCTCGTACATCTTCTCTCCATGACGGATTCCGATAACCTTGATGTCTTCTTTCTTACCTCCAAAGAGTTCACATACTGCCTCTGCCTGAGTCTGAATGGTACAAGCCGGTGCTTTCTGTACAAGAATATCTCCGTTCTGACCATGTTCAAAAGCAAAGAGAACAAGGTCTACTGCCTCTTCCAACGACATGATGAAGCGAGTCATCTTAGGCTCAGTCAATGTAATTGGGTTACCGTTACGAATCTGATCAATCCACAAAGGAATTACAGAACCACGAGAGCACATCACATTACCATAACGTGTGCAGCAAATCTTGGTGTCTCCCGAATAGCGACTCTTTGCCACTGCAATCTTTTCTTCGATAGCCTTGGTGATACCCATAGCGTTGATAGGATAAGCAGCTTTATCGGTAGACAAACAAATAACAGCTCCCACTCCCGCCTCAATGGCAGCAGTAAGCACATTGTCTGTACCAATAACGTTGGTCTTTACAGCTTCCATCGGGAAGAATTCGCAAGATGGCACCTGTTTCAATGCTGCCGCATGGAAAATATAATCAACACCTGGCATGGCATTCTTGCATGACTGCAAGCTGCGAACATCTCCGATAAAAAACTTTATTTTATGAGCTACATCCGGATATTTCACTTGATATTCATGGCGCATATCGTCCTGTTTTTTCTCGTCACGTGAGAAAATACGAATCTCTCCGATATCTGTACGGAGGAAACGATTCAACACAGCATTACCAAAGGAACCTGTTCCCCCGGTAATCATAAGGGTTTTACCTGCAAAAATGCTCATAATTTTATATGTTGTTTAATATTTATTATTTGTAATACCTACTATACCACTCCGCAAAGCGTCTTAATCCCTCTCTCAAACTTGTATTCGGCTTAAAGCCGAAGTCCTGCTCCAGGGGTGTGGTGTCTGCATAGGTCACAGGCACATCGCCGGGTTGCATCGGAACAAGCTCCTTGTGTGCTTCAAAGTCATAATCCTTGGGCAGTACCCCTGCACGGACCAACTCTTCTTGAAGAATCGTTACAAAGTCAAGGAGGTTCTCCGGAGAATTGTTACCGATGTTATACACTTTATATGGAGGTATCGGCAGACCGTCTTCTCCAAGTTGTTTTTCAGGTGCATGTTGCATCACACGGACTACTCCTTCAACAATAT
>CAKVCR010000163.1 GCA_934725835.1 uncultured Odoribacter sp. | reverse complement strand
GCCCCTTTGGTCTGCAAGCCGTGTGGGAAGCAGAAAGAGAAAACGAAGAGGGGAAACACAATATTCCAAACTTTTTGTGTAAATCTGGAAAGCTCTTGTTTGTGCCTTATACAAAGGACTTTGGGAGAATTACCCGATTTTGAGGTAATGATTTGGCAACTGTGCCATTTACAACGTTTTGCCTTGATTTGCTTCTCAAGTAACTCATTTCTGCCGACAAAAATAATCAATCTTATTGTTTTTTCAATCATGTCATAAGAAAAATAGAAAACAGAAGATGATTTACTCGTATTATCGTTTCTACTTAGTTCAAATGTTTTCCACAAAGCATCTATGTTAGTTTCCAATGTAAATCTGCTCCCCAAACTTTATATGTTATATCTTTTATCTCTCTTGTTTCTTGTTTCCAATGTTTAGATTCTTGAGATTTTTGTTTTATATACTCTCTGGGTACTTCATCAGATATCAATATAGGACTATACTCGTATTTCTCTGTTATTCTCTTAAATGAAGAAATGTTACGGATATGAATATTTAAACCATTGACAGGAGAATAATCTAATTCACGTGCAAGCTGCTCCGCAGTTAGTTTTCTACTATCTTTAAACCAACCATTGCGTGGTTTGCACAAAAATGACGGAATTCCTAACGGGTCATAATAATAGAAATCCCCAGTTACATTATAAAATTCATCTTCAACTGTTTTTCCAGCAAAGTCAGTAAGCCGCGAAGCAAGGTTCGCTGGTTTACCAACCCATACTAATCCCTTGTTTTCTGTATTCTCGTTCCCTTTGCGTTCAATACCGACCTTTATTACTCGCATTTCTCCATTGATGAACAAAATAAAAATAACAGTTGAAAAAAATCTTCTTTACCCAACTTCTCTCTAAGTTTACGTATGCCTAATCCTAATAAAGTCTTAACAGTAGAAAGAGAGATTCCGTACCGGTCTGCCACCTCATGATATTTCATCCCCTCAACGAAAACACAGTTCAAGATATCCCTACTGCGGGGAGGAAGAAGAGTAACCTCCTCTAACACTTTCGCAATCAGCAAATCCTTGGAATTGTCATACTCTTCAAACACACAGTCGATATAATCAACACCAACAAAACGAGTAAAAACATCTTTTTTTACAATTCGATTCAAACACCTGTTTTTAACAGATACCCGCAAAAAAGACGAAAGCGTATCCGGTCTCAATTGTCTAGATATTTTCTGATTCCAAAGATCGACAAACATTTCTTGCACAACATCTTCCGACAATGCCAAATCATTCAAAAACAAATTTGCCCAAGATACTAAAGACTTGAAATAAACATCAAACAACAAAGCTATTCCCTCCTCATCATGAGAGCGCAATAATTCACATATTTTCTTGTCTTTCTCTGACATTTTTAATCTCTAAACATAAACGAGACTACAAAGATAACTTAATTATTCCAAAGCAACGATATAGTTATAGTATAACTATGAATCTGTCCAAAAATACTGCATGGTTGTCCTCTTGCTTCTCATCTCAATTCCCTCTCCCCTCTCCCGCTTTTCTCTCACACAAACTTAACTCAAGTAGATGTCATTCTTATATCAAAGATAATAGTTTGTTATCTTTGTCTTATAGTTATGTTATATTTGATATATAGATGAGATATAATTGAGCAAAAGAGAAGCAAAAGAAATGTGAGCAAAAAGCAGAAAGAAATAATAGCCGCTCCTACCGCCATTATAGTTTGTAAAAAAACGCAAGAAAATCCTTGGAATTTATAAAGATACTATTACTTTTGTACACAACCGAAGGAATCATACATTTTATTTATCGATAACAACACCTTGATAATTATCAAAACTATTTATATCATGCTATTTTTATCTTTCAAAACTTAAATACAACCATTATTAACTAAAACCGTAGACTTATGAAAAAGAATGATGTATTAGCAACTATTGCATTGATTTGCATGTTTTTTACAGGAGTATTTCATTCCTGCAATATTGATGATTCCCAGCATTTACCACCGGGATCTCCGCTAACGAAGGGAGGATTTGAGGGCAATTCATGTTTTACTGAAGAAAATTTTGCATTAAGGATATACTGGGAGTCTCAGTTGAAAAATTTTCCGGAAATCAAGAATGCTATGCAGCAATTGATTGCTGACGATGAAATATTTCTTTGGAATTATATCAAATCAAGCCATTCGGGTTGGATTGGAAGTTATTTTGCAATTCCGATAACCAAACAAGAAGCAGGAGAAATAAACCGTTGTGTCATTGTACCTGTAACGCCTTATAATGAGGGAGAATACGGTTTATATGGGGAATTAGAAAATCCATTTATATTAAATGCGGAGAAATTAAATAGTATTCCTTTGGAATACCGCTATTTATTTTCGTTACTATTTCTTCAATGGCAAGAAAAGGGGCTGAATGTAAAGTTATCTCTAACTGAATTTGCCCAAAGATTCCGGAATAATTATGTACCATTTGACAATTCACCCAAGGTAAAAGCACTGCCCAATCCTTCAAGTTATCATTGTACTGTCATATATGTTGTTGATTATTTGATAAACGAACAAACCTATATTGAGGATGGAGAAATAAGGGTTGTACAGATTGGAATGGAAGCTCGGGAAAGAATTTTTAATAATGCAACAATGAATCTATCAAGATATAATGAAGTAGTAAGTTATAATGTTAAGAGTGTATCATCTCCTTTGATTCTTGAAGTTCAGCTAATAAATGATGCAAACTATCCTAGTATTATCGAAACATATATGAATACCGCTCAAGCTCTACTGTGGCAGGAATTTAAAAGTTTTAATATAGAATATTATTGTCATACGCATATATATCCATCGTGGGACGATGTTCCTAAAATTGATATCGGAGGCGGGGGTCGTACAGGAGGTAAAGACTATGGACATGGAGGTTCTTCTTCGCCGATTGTAGATGTAACGGATTTGAAATATTGTGATTACATAAATAATATATACCAGGATTTTGAGTGCAACAGCAAAATTTTTTCTAATTTGTTACAACAATTCAAACAAGAACATCCTGTTGTTCATCTGAAATGGCAATATTCGGATACGCTTGCTTCTAATGTAGCCGGAATGCTTCTTGATACTTTAGTGCATTATAATTTGATAATATTGCTCAACGAACAATTATTGAAGAAACTCCCTCCACTTTGTGTCGCCAAAACTATGATACATGAGTTAATACATGCAGATATATTGTTAAAAATGCTGTCCTTGGAAAAATCCCGACCAGCAAATATGGGATCTAGGGATTTTGAAAATTTAGAATCGGCGTTGAAAAAACAACATTATCCAACTCTTTATTATTACTATAATGAATATATTTATTCAGCAACAAGCCAACATGCGTACATGTCCGATTATCAAGTTGATGTAATAAAAAAAGCATTAAAACAATTTATGCCTAAAATGGATGAAAAAATTTGTGAAGCAGTTGCATGGCAAGGATTAAAATCTATGCAAGTTTGGGATAAAAATAATGGTGGGTATGATTTAAAACCAACTCCCGGCTGGGAGCGTTTAGGAGAACAAGGTCAGCTTGAAATAGATCGCATTTATAAAGATTATCTTAAGAAAACAGCTCCTGAATATTGATATTGATATAATACGTTATATTTATGAAAACCATTGCATTATTGGTAGCATTGTTGTTTGTCGGTTTGGTAGGCTATACTCAAGAACGTCCTTGGTCCGGTAGAATCCGTGTTGATAAAATTATGGAAAAAAACGGATGGGATAGGAATAAAGCGGTATTGGAATATCAACGGATACATCGTGCAGAAATTCATCGTCTGGAAGATGAGTTTTATTTGGGACGGGATACACTTTATTTACTTTGGGATGCACAGGATTCTCTCTCATTTCGGGATAGCCGAGGTCGTTATAAGTGGTGGTTGTATGATCCAAAAGATAAATTTACTAAACTTCCTAGATGGATATGGAAGCCTACGCCTAAATATATGTCTATTTATGAGCGATTGTGGTGTTTACGGCTAGGTTGGGGAGTATCGCTGACAGACAAGCAATTGACATCTTTACGTCCGGTTAGCAGAAAAGAATTGGCAGACTTTTTCCAGCGGGAAGTTATCCGTGAGTCACGAAAAAACGATGAACATGCCGCTCTTATTAGTTGGGGACTTTGGAATCTGTTGGATTATTTTCCCAAGGTATATTTGATCATTCCTAAAGGCGATGATTTCTATGATTTGTATGAGTGTGAGTTTGGGTGGGATGCTTTATATAATACATTTTGCTTATGAAAATGTTGGATTACTTCCCCCAAGTGTGTCTGCTTGTGCCTAGAGACAGTGATTTTTACGATATGTATGAGTGTAAATATTGATGATTCGTGAAAATAGAAATATTATTTCCTTGCAAATATTTTCTATTACAATAAATATTCGTATATTTGCAGTGATTTAGCGAGGCTAATTGAGAGGGGACTGGAGTCCCCTCTTCTTTTTACCCAATCACAAAAGACGCCTCGCCATCGGACCGATAGAACAATTACAAAGATAATGGAGATAGAATACGTAAAAACAGTTGCAGCCCCGATTCTTGCTAATCGGGAACTATTCCTGGTGGATTTGAAAGTGTCTCGCGATAATGTCATTGAGTTGTATGTCGACTCATTGAACGGAGTGAACATACAGACATGTATTGAGGTAAGCCGCGAAATCGAATTGCACATGAATCGGGATGAGGAGGATTTTGAATTGACCGTATCCAGCGCAGGAATCGGATATCCGTTCAAGGTGGATGGTCAGTTTACTAAAAACCTGAACAAATCTGTAGAAGCCAAATTGAAGGACGGCAAAAAAATAAACGGCCTTTTAAAAGCATTCGACAGCAACAGCGTAACTATTGAATACGAAATCAAAGAAGCCGTAGAAGGAAGCAAGAAAAAGCAACTTGTCACCCATACAGATACAATACAAAGAGAGGACATCAAGGAAATTCGTGATGTCGTAAAATTCTGAAAACAGTAATCACTAAAAATATAAAGCTAAAAAAACACGATGGAAAATATTAATCTGATTGATTCATTTGCTGAATTTAAAGAATTCAAGAATATAGACCGCGCTACACTGATGAGAGTGTTGGAGGATATTTTCAGAAATATGCTGATAAAAAGATACGGCACTGACGAAAATTTTGACATTATCATCAACATTGACAAAGGTGACCTGGAAATCTGGCGTAACCGCACTGTCGTAGAAGATGGCGAACTTGAAAACGAAAATACAGAGATAACGCTGAGTGACGCTAAAAAAATCGATGCCGACTATGAAGTGGGAGAAGAAGTGACCGATGAAGTGAAATTCAAGGATTTCGGACGTCGCTCGGTGTTGGCATTGCGTCAAAACCTGTCTGCACGTATTTTGGAATTGGAAAAAGACAATATCTATAACAAATACAAGGACAAGGTGGGACAAATCATCGTCGCTGAAGTCTATCAGGTCTGGAAGAAAGAGATTCTTGTATTGGACGAAGAGGGAAATGAATTGATTTTACCGAAACAAGAACAGATTCCAAGCGACTTTTTCAAAAAAGGCGATTCAATCAAGGCTGTTGTTATCCGCGTAGAGATGCGCAATGCCAGTCCTTATATTGTGTTGTCCCGTACATCGCCGGTATTCTTGGAACGTCTGTTTGAAAATGAAGTGCCCGAAATCTTCGATGGACTGATTACCATCAAGAATGTTGTACGTGTACCGGGCGAACGTGCGAAAGTGGCCGTTGAATCGTATGATGACCGCATCGACCCGGTCGGCGCATGCGTCGGTATGAAGGGCTCGCGTATTCACGGTATCGTCCGCGAATTGCGCAATGAGAATATTGATGTAATCAACTACACCAACAACCAGCAGTTGTATATCACCCGTGCACTCAACCCAGCAAAAATCAAGAACATCGAGATTGTCGAGAATGAGAAGAAAGCCAATGTATATCTGGACCCTGAAGAGGTGTCACTGGCTATCGGTAAAGGCGGTCTGAACATCAAATTGGCAAGCCAACTGACCGGATACGATATTGACGTCTACCGAGAGCTGGACGGAGTGCAGGAGGAAGATGTCAATCTGGAAGAATTTGCAGACGAAATTGACGGCTGGGTAATCGACGAATTGAAACGCGTAGGTTGCGATACCGCCAAGAGTGTATTGGAATTAAGCGAGGAAGAGCTGGAAAGCCGTACGGATTTGGAAATCGAAACCATCCGCGACGTCCTCAGTATCCTGAAAGCGGAATTTGAATAATTCCCCATTAACCCAGTAAATTTTGTAATCTTAATATGGCAGTAAAAAGATTAAGTAAAGTAGCACGAGAATTTAATGTAGGTACAGCTACAATCGTAGAGTTCCTGCATGGGAAGGGGAGCAAGATTTCCTCTGACCCAAACGCCAAACTGACAGATGAAGAGTATGCGATGGTTTCAAAAGCTTTTTCATCAGACAGCCAGGTGAAGAAAGAATCCTCTTCCATCGAC
>CAKVCR010000162.1 GCA_934725835.1 uncultured Odoribacter sp. | reverse complement strand
TAATTTCACGTTGGTATGATATTCCTATTGATTTCTCTTCGGCAGAATTGAAGAAAATAAAATTCAGTGGTCGTCTACAGCGTTATGATTCAGTTGAGCAGTTATTCAAGATGTTGGGATACACTCAAGAGGTTGTATTTGATATGTCAGACGGTCGGATTACAATTCGGGACAAATGAAAAACAGGCTGTAGACCTGATCAATCTCCAGCCTGCAAACATAACGATACGCTCGGTATAAATGGAACGATTCCGAAAGTATCTATTTCTAACTAATAATATTACAAAAGTATGAAAAAAAACCAAGACAACGCATTGCCATGGCATTATAAGTGTCGGAGTATGGCAATTTTGAGGACTTTTCTTGTACTCTTAGTGTTGGGAACGTGTCTATGGCCCAATCGGGTGTCGGCGCAGGAAAAGACGACAGTAACGCTTAATCTGAAAAGTGTCACCTTGAATGAGGTGATATCAGAAATCAAGAAGCAGACTAAGTACGACTTCTTTTACAAAAGCGAGCTGTTGACGTCGAAGGGACGGGTGAGTGTGGCGGCAAAAAACAAAGATGTAAAGGCTGTGCTGGAAGAATTGTTGCAGCCGGTGGGATTGGAGTTTTTAGTGCAACAGAACCTGATAACCATTAGGGAAAAAGTTGTTAAGAAGGATGACAATGTGCAGATGGTTACTGTAAAAGGTAAGGTGACGGACAAGGACGGTAATCCAGTAATCGGGGCGACTGTGGTTATTTACGGTACGACTCAAGGTGTTGCGACGGATATTGATGGTAAGTATACATTGATGGCACGTCCGGATGACATCTTGAAGGTATCCTTTGTCGGTTACAAAGTAGAGGTGGTGCCTATTAAAGGAAAAGCGAATGTGGATATAGTACTTAGTCCCACGGCAGAGAATCTGGAAGAGGTGACGGTTGTCGCTTTCGGACAACAGAAGAAAGAGAGTGTTGTCTCTGCTATCACCACGGTACGTCCGATGGATTTGAAAAGCTCAAGCAGCGACTTGACCACCAGTTTTGCCGGTAAGATTGCTGGTATGGTTGGTTGGCAGACTGGAGGGTTGCCTGCAGCTCTGACGGAAGAGGAGATGAACACGAAGTTTTATATTCGTGGTATCACCTCGTTTCAGACAGGTGCAAATGTCGATCCGTTGATTTTATTGGATGGGGTTGAGTCTTCCAAACTGGATTTGGCGCGTATAGCTCCGGAAGATATTGAGAGTTTCAGTGTTATGAAAGATGCTTCTGCCACAGCAATGTACGGTGCTCGCGGTGCGAATGGTGTGATTCTGGTGACAACCAAAAAAGGCCAGGAAGGTAGCGTGTATGCAACAGCTCGCTATGAGACTGTATTTTCGATGCCAACCAAACGGTTGGATGTTGTGGATCCGATTAATTATATGCGCATGTATAATCGGGCTTTGTTGTCTCGCGATCCGTTGGCGACGCCGAAGTATAGCGTAGAACGAATCAATCGTACGGCTTCTGGCAAATATCCTTCTTGGGTATATCCCGCAAACGATTGGTATGATATTCTGTTCAAAAATTTCAATGTGAATCATCATGTGGGTGTCAATATCCGAGGTGGTTCTAAAGTGATTCAGTATTATGCGTCGGTCAATTACAACCGTGATCAAGGTATGCTCAAGACAGACAAACTGAATGATTTCGATTGTAATATCACCAACAACCAGACCTCTTTTCGTACGAATTTGAACATCGACCTGAAGGCGGGCATCAAGTTGGTAATCAATTCATCGACTACCATTGACAAATATCATGGTCCTCTTTCTAGTGTAAATCAGGCTTATGCACTGTCTTTCAATGCTTCTCCGGTAGATTTCGCTCCGATGTATCCCGGAGATGACTACTATTCATGGCCAGAATTGCGTTTCGGTACGACGGAGGCCAAGCAGGTCAATCCTTATATGAACATCCAAAGAGGTTATTTGGAGCGTACCCGTTATTCAACGACCAATCGAGCTGAATATATCCATAATCTTGCCAGTTTGTTAAAGGGTCTTGAGGTGAGAGCTAGTGTTTCTGTGGCTCAGGCAGGTTATTATACGACTGGGTTTAGATTCATGCCGGCGACGTTTGCTTTGTTGAATTACGACTTTGAAACTGGAAAACATCAGTTGCAGGATTTGTCCACTATCAGCAACCGGGCTTTGTCTGTAGATCGTGATGCTTCGACTTCAACGACTAATACACGTGTCACTTATGAGGCCCGTGCTTTGCATACGGCCGCTTGGAAGGAGCACCAAACTTCGCTGACGGCTGTGTTTCAGGCACAGGATTATACCTTTACTCCTATCGACAATGTCCTCACCGGAATGCCGCAGCGTAATATGACTTTTTCTATGCGTGGCTCCTATGGATTGAAGGATCGCTATTTTGTGGAGGGTAGTTTTGGATATAATGCTTCTGAGCGTTTTGCCAAGAGCAACCGTTGGGGATTTTTCCCGGCAGGTGGTGTGGCATGGGTTACTTCTAATGAGCCTTTTATGGAGTCTGTTTCACATTGGTTGAATTTTTTGAAATTCAGAGCTTCCTACGGTAAAGTAGGTAACGATGGTGTGATATCAACACCCCGGTTTGTATTCTTGCCTACTATGGGACAGCGTCCTAATATGATGGACCCGGAGGCAGGAAAAAGTACAATGACCTATAAGAAAGTATTTGGATATACCAATGAAAATATTAAATGGGAGGTGGCTGAGCAGGTGAATTTCGGTTTGGAAGCCAAACTTTTCAAAGGGATTGTTGAATTGAATCTGGATGCTTACCAGGAGATTCGCCACAATATTATAGGCTACCGTGCAAATGTACCGGCTTCATCGGGAATCGAATACAATCAGTTGGCAAATATCGGTAAGGCTCGTTCTCGGGGTATTGATTTCTCAGGAAAGATTCAGCATGCTTTCAACAAGGATTTGTGGATTATCTTGAACGGAACGTTGACTTACAACAAGGTAGTGTATAAAGAGGTAGAAGAGGCTGCCAATAAACCGGTATGGCAACGGATGGTAGGCAAGGAGATTTCACAGCCTATCGGTTATATTGCAGAAGGCGTTTTCATGGATCAGGCTGAGATTGATAACGCTCCCCGTCAGAGTGGAGATGTGTTGCCGGGTGATATCCGTTATCGCGACTTGAACAACGACGGTGTGATTGACGTGAATGACGCCACCTATATCGGTTTCCCTGAGACTCCTCGGATTACCTATGGTTTTTCAGGTTTTATCAACTACAAGAACTTCGAGTTTAGTTTTGCATTCCAAGGATCTGGCAAACGCTCGTTCTTTATGGATCCTTCAAAATTGTCTCCTTTCGTGGACGACCACGCAATGCTGACTGCGATATACAAAGACCACTGGTCTGAGGACAATATGGTGCGCAAGCCGTTTTGGCCGCGTCTGTCTACCTTCAATCTGATACAGCACAATCCGGAAGAGAATTGGTATGATTCCAAGGCTGCTGAAGTGCGTAAGAGTACCTATTTCATGCGGGAATGCCGTTTCTTGAGATGTACCTCTTTGGAGTTGGCTTATAATATGCCCAAACAGTTGTTAGATCGCTTGAAATTGCAGAATATGAAGTTTTTCGTAAGAGCAAACAATCCTTTCTTGATTACTAATTTCAAGATATGGGATGTTGAATTGGGCGAAAATGGGTTCAATTATCCGATACAGAAGACTTGGGCTGTCGGTCTTAATTTCAGTTTCTAATCAGATAAACAGGTGAAAAGATGAAATATTTTAATACATTATTGGTTGCGTTGATTTTACTGCTGTCCGGGTGTTCATACTTGGATGTAGTCCCGAAGGGAGATATTGAGAGTGTAGAATCAATCTTTGAGAAACGGGAATCAGCCGAAAACTGGTTTAAAGTTTGCCATGAATGGTTGAGTCCGTTTACTGCATCGCATATATCTAATCCGGCCTACATGGGTGCGGATGAAGTGGTTACCGGTAATTTTTTAAGACAACAATTGGGCTATGCCTGGAGTGGTCTGTATATTGCCGATGGTGTCCAGATGGCGCAGAATCCCTATTGCAATATGTGGGAGAAAACGGCTGTTTACAGCTCTATCCGTTATTGCAACACTTTTCTGGAAATGGTAGGAAATGTCTATAATATGACGGATGAGGAGAAGGTGCTGTGGTCCGCTGAGATTAAGGCCCTGAAAGCCCATTACTATTTCGAACTGTTGCGTCATTACGGTCCTTTTGTGATAGTGGCGAAAAATGTGGCTCCGAATGCTGATATCAGTGACATGAAGAAGCCTCGCAGTCCGTTTGATGTCTGTGTCGAGGAGATTGTCTCTTTATTGGATGAGGCGATGAAAGATCTTCCGCCCATGAATCAGAAGGAAGCCAGTAGACGGGCATACCATAGTTTGGAATCTGCTGCGACATTGAAGGCGTTGACCCTGTTCTATGCAGCCTCTCCTTTGTTTAACGGTAATTCGGTATACGCAAATTTTACTAACAGTAAGGGCGAGAAACTGTTCAATGTAACCCGTGACCCAGAAAAATGGAAACGTGCAGCGGTTGCTGTGGATGAAGCTTTAAAGATATGCCTGGAAAACGGGAAAAGCTTGATTTCTTCGACTTCAGGAAACTACATCAATATGAATTTGCAGGATGTGATGTCTGATGTAAGTCAGTCATCCTTAGGATTGAATTTTGAAAATCAGGAGGCAATTTTTATGTTTCACTATGAACTATTGGAATCTGAGTCGTGGACTCGCTGGACTCGTCCTTATTTCAAGAGTACTGACCCTGATTACAATGCCTCGTTATTGGGATGTATATCTCCTAGCTTAAAGATGGTGGAGATGTACTACACGGAGCATGGTCTGCCTATCGATCAGGATAAGGAGTGGGATTATTTGTCACGCTACCAATTGGGTAAGGAGACCAACAAAAAATATCGGAATGTTATTGAACTGAATGATGATGTGTTGCGCCTGCACCTGCGTCGTGAGCCGCGTTTTTATGCCCATGTGGCTGCAGACCGCTGCTATTTCCAGATGGGTACCGGTCAGCCTGTGCTGGTGGAAGCCTATCAGGGCGAAAAGTTCGGTACTCAGCAGACCTCTTTGGTCAATTCAACACCGCAGAATCTGACAGGTTATTGGATGAAAAAAGGTTCGGACCCCGCTGTATCTAATAAAGGATACAAGAGTGCTTTTGGTCAGGAATACGCATGTGTATTGATGCGTTTGGCAGAATTGTATCTGATGAAGGCAGAGGCATGGAATGAATATCTGGAGACTCCGGACAAAGAGCATGTCTACGAACCGTTGAATGAAGTGCGCAGGCGTGCAGGAATTCCGGATGTAGAGGAGGCTTGGAGGGATTATGCAAAGAATCCGGATAAAGTGAAGACAAAGGAAGGAATGCGCGAAATTATTCATCGTGAGTGGGATGTGGAGTTTGCCTTTGAAGGACGCCGCTTCTGGAATTTACGCCGTTGGCTGACTGCCGAGGGTGAATTGAATGATAATCAATACGGTTGGAATATCATCGGAAAGGATGCACGTCAGTTCTACAATAATTTTGAAGGACCCGTTCCGGTGTGGACAAAGCGTAAGTTTGTTGCTCCGAGAGATTATCTGTTCCCTATTCGCAGTGAGGAGATATTGATTTCCGGTTGTGTACAGAATCCGGGATGGTAATGAAGCATGAATAATTTAAATAGCCGATTATGAAAAAGATATATTTTATTGTAGTATGTATGTTGTTGGCATTTTGTAGCTGCCAGGATGACGAGGCAGTCTTTGATGTCAAGATGCCTGCAGAGGGACTCTCCTTTTATCCGATTGCCGGAGGTGCGGTGATGCATTATAAATTGCCGGCAGACGAACACGTATATAATATCCAGTTGCGCTATCGGGATGCCTTTGGGCAGGAGATTATCCGGACCGGCAGTTATGCATGCGATTCGCTGGTTATTGTGGGATTCAATGAAGCTCGACAGGGAGTGAAAGGATATGTCTCCTTACGCGATCGCAATAATGTGGAGTCCGAGGAAGTGGAGGTGACTTTTGACACAAAAGATTCCGGTCCGGTGAATTTTATAAACAATGTGAAAATCGGTCCGGGTTGGGGAAAGGGTTTCACGCTTGCTTATGAATTGAAAGATGATGTTAAGGGAATCGCCCATGTGTTTTACATTGGTGAAGATCCTGTGTCTAAAAGAATGGATACGATATTGCTTAAAAGCTTTGCTTTGACGAAAGGGACGGTGGTATTGCAGGATACATTCAAGCAGAACCGTGATTCCTATGATATCGTGGTGAGAGCCGAGGATTTTCGTGGATATATGGTGAAAGAGCGGATATGGAAAGATATCGCTCCATATAAGGTGGAGAAGCTGTTGCCGTCTATGATGGAGTTCCATGACCCGGAAGGTCTGTCCGTGGAGGACCCTGCATTTAAATTGGGTAAAGAGTATCTGTTTGATGGTGATACAAAGGGTGTTCAGTGTTTTGCGAAAGAGACGTTCGCTGATTTCTAT
>CAKVCR010000161.1 GCA_934725835.1 uncultured Odoribacter sp. | reverse complement strand
GTATGCCGGCCAATAGAATCCATTGCACCCAATGGGATGCAAATTCAACGGCAGGCACCAATGAGGAACGTAGCTGTAGCATGCTGTAGCCTGTGGCGTGTTGCAGGGCATGTCCGGTCTCATGTGCGGCAACGGCTGCGGCTGCGATGCTGTTGCCATAATATACGTCATGACTTAGATTGATGGTTTTGTTTATCGGATTATAGTGGTCGGTAAGCATGCCCTGTACGGAGCCGATTTTCACACCAGTGATTCCATTGTCGCGGAGTATCTTCTCGGCGACATCCCTCCCGGTCATGCCGTTGGCTGTCGGAATCTGAGAATATTTTTTGAAACGATTTTTTAATTGATTGCTGATAATCCAGCTGATGAGGGTGAATCCGATGAATATCATCCAAATCCACATAGTCCCTCCGGACATCGTTGTGTATCCCATTTTTACTGTATTTTTGAATTATACAAAAGCTATTGCAAAAAGCGCGCCAAACTTTTTAGTAGTAGAATTGGCTTAATATCTTGTTTTTTTGAGATATTAATCCTACATTACAGCGTCGTTTCAAACGTTTGAAATGACACTACAAATATAAACCTAAAACCTATATAGTTATGAAAACCTATAATCCGAATGAAATCAAGAATATCGCTCTTGTGGGCAGCGCAGGGTCCGGGAAGACCACGCTGGCTGAAGCGATGATGTACGAGGGCGGGGTCATTTCGCGCAGAGGTAGCGTGAGTGCCAAGAACACTTCTTCCGATTACCGCCCCGTGGAGCAAGAATATGGGTCTTCTGTTTTCCCGGCAGTGCTGTATGCTGAATGGAAGGAGCAGAAGTTGAATTTTATAGATACTCCGGGAGCTGATGATTTTGTCGGAGGCGTTATTTCTGCGCTGAATGTTGCAGATACTGCAGTCATGGTGATCAATGCCGTGAGGGGTGTTGAGGTCGGTACGGAGATTATCAGCCGGCATTTGCAGAAAATGCACAAGCCGATGATTTTTATTGTCAATCAGCTGGATCATGAAAAGTCGAATTTTGAGCAGGCGGTTGAACATGCACAGGCATCGTTCGGCAAGAAGGTGGTGTTGGTGCAGTATCCGGTGAATCAAGGTGTCGGATTTAATAGAGTGGTGGACGTCCTGAAGATGGAGATGTACCAGTGGAAGCCGGAAGGCGGAAAACCGGATGTGTTGCCTATCCCGGAAGAGGAGATGGAGAAGGCAAGCGAGTTGCACAATGCTCTTGTTGAAGCTGCTGCAGAGAATGATGAGGGGTTGATGGAGCTTTATTTTGAGAAGGGAAGCCTGACGGAGGATGAAATGCGTGCCGGTATCCGTAAGGGATTGATTGCAAGGGATATGTTCCCGGTATTCTGTGTGTCGGCAGAGAAGGATATGTGTGTGCGCCGTTTTATGGAGTTCCTGGTGAATGTGGCTCCGAATGCTGCGGCGATGCCGGGCATGGAGACGAAGGACGGCAAGCTTGTGCCGTATGATGTGAACGGACCTACTTCTGCTGTTGTTTTCAGCACTACGATTGAGCAGCACTTGGGAGATATCAACTATTTTAAAGTGGTATCGGGTGTCGTGAAGGAGGGGGACGACCTGATTAATATGACTACCGGTGCCAAGGAACGTATTGCGCAGCTGTACGCTGTTGCGGGCAAGAATCGGACGAAGGTGTCAGAGTTGAGAGCCGGAGATATCGGCGCTACCGTGAAACTGAAAGGCACGAAGAATGGCGATACGCTGAATAGTAAGGATTGTGATTATGTATTCCCGGCAATTGTTTATCCGAACGCTCGTTTCCGTACGGCTGTCCGTGCCGTGAATAAGGCGGACGAAGAGAAGATGGCTGAGGTGCTCTACCGTATGCACGAGGAAGATCCTTCGCTGTTGGTTGAGTATTCCAAGGAGTTGAAACAGATGATTCTTTCCGGTCAGGGTGAGTTCCATTTGAATACAATGAAGTGGCGTATCGAGCATAATGATAAGATTAATATTGAGTTTTATGCTCCGAAGATTCCATATCGTGAGACCATCACCAAATATGCACAGGCTGATTATCGCCATAAGAAACAGTCGGGTGGTGCCGGTCAGTTCGGAGAGGTGCATATGGTTATTGAGCCTTATGAAGAGGGAATGCCGGAACCTGTATCATATAAGATTGGCGGAGTGGACAGTAAGATGTCTGTCAAGGGTAAAGAGGAGTACGATTTGCCATGGGGCGGTAAGCTGG
Source organism: uncultured Odoribacter sp. (assembly GCA_934725835.1). Lineage (GTDB taxonomy): Bacteria > Bacteroidota > Bacteroidia > Bacteroidales > Marinifilaceae > Odoribacter. The sequence continues at coordinate 4,360 of CAKVCR010000161.1, read as the reverse complement.
TGTTCTACAATTGTATTGTCGGCGGTGTGATTGAAGCCCGTTTTATGCCTGCAATCCTGAAGGGTATCATGGAGAAGATGGAGGAAGGTCCGTTGACCGGTTCGTATGCCCGTGATATCCGCGTATGTATTTACGACGGTAAGATGCATCCGGTAGATTCAAATGAAATATCTTTCCGCTTGGCCGGTCGTCATGCTTTCAGCGAGGCATTTAAAAAAGCCAATCCGAAGATTTTGGAGCCGATTTATGATGTGGAGGTACTGGTGCCGGATGAGGATATGGGGGATGTGATGGGTGATTTGCAGACCCGTCGTGCGATGATTATGGGCATGGAGGCTGACAGCGGTTTCCAGAAATTGATGGCTAAAGTGCCACTGAAGGAAATGCAGCGTTATTCTACCGCTTTGAGCTCTATCACAGGAGGTCGTGCAACGTTTACTATGAGTTTTGCCGGATATGAAAAAGTGCCTTCAGACGTTCAGGAAGAGTTGCTGAAGGATTATCATGAGGCAGATGATGATGAATAGAATCATGTTTCGTTTGTAATGTGTGAGGTGGGATTCATTATGGGTCCCATCTTTTTTTTTGCATGAAAAAAAATGTAGCTTTGCAGGATAAAATTTAATGGCATGAACTTATTTTATACACCGGATATTTTAGGGGATTACTATACATTGAGTCCCGAGGAATCAAAGCATTGTGTACGGGTGTTACGGATGGAAGCCGGAGAACCGGTTGTGCTGGTCGACGGAAGGGGAAATTGGTTTGAGGGGGAAATCGATCGGGCAGAGGCTAAAGGGTGTGGCGTGAAGATTTTGGAGAAAAAGGGAGAGTATGGCAAACGTTCTTTCCGGTTGCATCTGGCGGTGGCTCCGACAAAGAATATCGACCGGACGGAGTGGATGTTGGAGAAATGTACGGAGATGGGGGTTGATGCCATTACCATGTTGAATTCAGAGCATTCGGAGCGTAAGGTGGTGAAGGAGGAACGGTTGGAGAAGGTGCTGGTGGCAGCGATGAAGCAGTCGCTAAAGGCATATCTGCCGGAGTTTCATACGATGACCGATTTCAAGGATTTTGTGGCGACTTGTACGGAGAAGCACAAGTTTATCGCTCATTGTCATGAAGGGGAAAAGTTGCGTTTGGATGAAGCATATCAGCCGGGTGGTGATGTGGTGATTTTGATAGGACCGGAGGGCGATTTCTCAGAGGAGGAGGTTGCTCTCGCTGAAAAATACGGTTTCCGGGCGATTACGCTTGGCATCAGTCGTTTGCGGACAGAAACGGCTGGCATTGTGGCATGTCATAGTATTGATTTTATGAATAGAGTGTGATATGGAACATGTTCTGCAAATATTGGCTATCATTGCATTGTTTGTCATTGTGCCCCGGTGGTTGTGGCGCAAGAAGACGGAACATCCGGATGAGGGGCAGGAGTGATTGTTTTATGAGATAATGTATTGGCATTTTGTCACTTAGTATTAGATAAATAGTGACAAAATGTCGTAAAATCTGCAATAATTTCCTCAATACCCTTGGATTTGTGAATCGGTATGTGTTTTGTATTTTCTTCAGTGCAATAAAAACACTAGACTTATGAATACAAATAATTATACTATCAAATCGCAGGAAGCATTGCAGCATGCAGTGCAACTTGCACAAAGCAAAGGACAGCAGGCTATTGAGACCGGTCATTTGTTGAAGGGTGTTCTCAATGTAGGAGAGAATGTCACTCAGTTTATTTTTAATAAATTAGGGGTAAACAGCAGAAACCTGGTAGCGGCATTGGATAGGATTGTGGATGCTTATCCAAAAGTATCGGGTGGTGAAGCTTATCTTTCCAATGATGCCAACAAAGCATTGGAAAAGGCAACACGGTTGGCGAGCGAAATGGGCGACCAATATATATCTTTGGAACATATTTTATTGGGGCTGCTCGATAATCGGGATCAGGTTGCACAATTGTTGAAGGATAGCGGACTGACAGAGAAGGAAACGAAAGAGGCTATTGCCGAATTACGGAAAGGCTCTAAGGTGAATTCGCAGTCGGCAGAGGATAGCTATGATGCTTTAGGCAAATATGCCATCAATTTGAATGAACGTGCCAGAAACGGGAAGTTGGATCCTGTTATCGGGCGTGATGATGAAATCAGACGTGTGTTGCAGATTCTTTCCCGTCGTACGAAGAATAATCCGATTTTGATTGGTGAACCGGGTGTCGGTAAGACGGCGATTGCCGAAGGGTTGGCACAGCGAATTGTGAATGGAGATGTTCCTTCTAATTTGGCTTCCAAGCAGATATTTTCATTGGATATGGGAGCTTTGATTGCGGGGGCCAAATATAAAGGTGAATTTGAAGAGCGTTTGAAGGCAGTGGTCAACGAGGTTTTGGCGTCAGAGGGAGAGATCATTCTGTTTATCGATGAAATCCATACATTGGTAGGAGCAGGAAAATCCGAAGGGGCGATGGATGCTGCCAATATTTTGAAACCGGCTTTGGCACGAGGTGATTTGAGGGCTATCGGAGCCACTACGCTGAATGAGTATCAGAAATATTTCGAGCAGGATAAGGCATTGGAACGTCGTTTCCAGAAAGTGATGATTGACGAACCGGATGTGATGAGTGCCATCAGTATCATGCGAGGCTTGAAGGAGAAATATGAGAATCACCATAAAGTGCGTATCACGGATGATGCCATTATCGCTTCTGTGGAGTTGTCTCACAGGTATATATCCGACCGTTTCTTGCCGGATAAGGCGATAGACTTGGTGGATGAGGCTGCTGCAAAATTGCGTCTGGAGATGAATTCTGTACCCGAAGAAATTGATGAACTGGATAGGAAAATCCAGCAACTCGAGATCGAAAAGGAGGCTTTGAAACGCGAAGGTACCAGCAAAAAATTGGATGAAATCCAAAAGGAACTGGCAGATTTGAATGACGAACGCACTAAGTTGCGGGCACAATGGGAGTCTGAACGTTCGCTGATTGACGAGATTCAGAAGAATAAGGATGCCATTGAGCAATATAGGTTCGAAGCTTCTCGTGCAGAACGTGAAGGTGATTATGGTAAAGTGGCTGAATTGCGCTATGGAAAAATCAAAGAGGCTGAGCAACGGATTGAGGATATCAAGACCCGATTGGCGGATATGAAGCATGGACAGTCGCTGATACGGGAGGAGGTTACTTCTGATGATATTGCAGCTGTAGTTTCCAAATGGACCGGTATCCCCGTCAACCGTATGATGCAGAGTGAGCGTGCAAAGCTGTTGCATCTGGAAGAGGAATTGCACAAGCGGGTGGTTGGTCAGGATGTTGCAATTGCCGCATTGGCAGATGCCGTACGTCGTAACCGTGCAGGGTTGCAGGATGCACGCCGACCGATTGGTTCGTTTATCTTTTTGGGTACGACAGGTGTCGGTAAGACAGAGTTGGCAAAGGCCTTGGCTGAGTTCCTGTTTGACGATGAATCGCTGATGACCCGTATTGATATGTCTGAATATCAGGAGAAACATTCAGTGTCCCGTTTGATTGGAGCGCCTCCGGGATACGTCGGTTATGACGAAGGCGGGCAGTTGACGGAGGCTGTGAGACGTAAACCGTATTCTGTCATATTGCTTGACGAAATCGAAAAGGCTCATCCGGATGTGTTCAATATTTTGTTGCAAGTGTTGGATGACGGACGTTTGACAGACAATAAGGGACGTACGGTGGATTTCAAGAACACCATTATCATTATGACTTCTAATATCGGTGCGCATATTATTCAGGATAAGCTGAAAGATTTGAATGAAAGTAACCGGGAGGAGGTTTTGGAGAAAACCAATAATGAGGTGTATGAATTGTTGAAGCAAACGATTCGTCCGGAGTTTTTGAATCGTATTGATGAGGTGATTATGTTTACACCTTTGCGGAAAAGCGAGATTGTTGACATTGTACGTTTGCAGATTAAATCCTTGCAAAAGATGTTGGCTAACAATAGTATTTCGATTGAAGTCACCGACCGTGCAGTGGAGTGGATTGCTCAGGAGGGGTACGACCCTCAATTCGGTGCTCGTCCGGTGAAAAGAGTGATTCAGCGCAATTTGTTGAATGATTTGTCAAAACAGATATTGGCAGAACAGGTGACTAAGGATAACAACATTGTCGTGGATGTCAAGGATGACCACATCGTGTTTGAAAATAAATGATAGGATTGTCTATCAGTGTATGCAGCAGCGGAATCTTGAAGATTCCGCTGCTTTGTTATGTAGTGGATTGAAGTTGTTTTGCATAAAAAAAGCCACCTGTTATGGTGGCTTTCAGCTCCTCAGGTAGGACTTGAACCTACGACCTACGGATTAACAGTCCGCCGCTCTAACC
>CAKVCR010000160.1 GCA_934725835.1 uncultured Odoribacter sp. | reverse complement strand
ATTCAACGTAGCGTCAAAAATAGGATTTGCACTACCGTTAGACAGACGCTTGATGCAACGTCCCATATCGTCATAAGCACGTTCATACGGATTTACTGCTGTAAATTTACTAAAATCACCATAAGGCGATTCATTAGATGTATTCTGGTCCACCGACAACATATTGCCGATACGAAGTTTCTCGCTGATTGTATAGTTCCAGGTAAAATTAAGTCCCAATCTATCGCGATTAGAGCCCTTCATCACACCGGGATTATTGGCATAGCTGATATTTACACCATAACGTGAATTTTCATTACCTCCCCCCAAATACAACGAATGGGTATGCTGGAAAGCTGTACGCAACGGTTTAGACAACCAGTATGTATTCACTCCACGCAGGACCTCTTTATGCCTTGCTTCATACAATTTATCCAACTTCCGCTGCTTTACAACATCTCCCTCTGGATCAATATATACTCCTGCCAAACGCTCAAATTCCAATTTTTCCTTTGCATTCAACAAATCATAATCTGTCAAATCAGGAATTTGCATCGTAGCGTTAAATGAATAACTAGCTGTCAATCTTCCCTTTTCAGGCATTTTCGTTTCAATAACGATTACACCGTTGGCAGCTCTCGAACCATAAATTGCAGTTGCTGAAGCATCCTTCAAAATAGTAATCTGTTTGATACGCTCAATATCGAAGTCAAACACCTTCTGCATATCCACCTCATAACCGTCCATAATAAACAAAGGGTTATTAGAACGACCTTCAAAACTAGACTTACCGCGAATTAAAATCTCAGGCACAACGTTCGGATTGGAACCAGCTTCATTATTTTCTACAATCTGCAAAGAAGGTTCATATGCCTGCAATGCTTTAAAGATATTCGTAGGGCTGATTTTTTTCAATTCTTCTGCCTGCACAGTCACTGCAGAACCAGTATAGGAACTTTTGGTTTTTGTAAAATAACCGGTAACCACCACTTCATCCATGCGCTGAGCCTCTTCTTCCAATTCCACAACTAAAGGCTTATCCCCTTTGGAAGACACCGTCACAGTCTTATAACCAACAAAAGACACCACCAACATCATATCCTCCATTTTGGCAACTTCCAATATAAATTTACCTTCTGCGTCAGAAATAACTCCCACGCTTGTCCCCTTGATTTGAATAGTTGCTCCGGGCAGTACATTGCCTTGCTTATCCTTAACAACACCAGTCACCACTTTTTTCTCAATCTCTTGCGCTGCAACTTGCGTTTTGGGAGACACAACAATAACATTGTCCACAATAGAATAAGACAGAGGCAATTTGAAAAAAATCTTATCCAACATCTCCTTCAATGTCGCATTCTGCAAAGACACACTCACTTGCATTCCCTGCAGTTCATTGTCATTGTACAGCAACTGCATATTGGTCTTCTGGCTGATTTCATTCAACACCTCCACCACAGAAGCATTGTGTCTGTCCAAAGACAATCTTTCATTTTGTGCCAATGTATTCGCAGATACCGTGGCAAAAGAAATTAACAAAAAAAAGACACATAATTTCATAACAAACATCATTTTTTGCAGCCCGGGCAGCTTCCCGGAGCTGGCATCTCGTTTTTTTTTCATAACTTTGTTTGATTTAATTATTTATTTTAAGTCATTTGATTTATATAGAAGGTGGTTACGACACCTTCTATATATTTTTTTATTCCTTATTGACAACATGTACCGTCCCTTCATCTATTTCAAATCGAATATTGGTAGTCAATCCCAACATCTCCAACACTTTGGATAATTCAGAATATTTAGGGATACTGCCAGAAAAACGTTTCACCCGCAAATCTTCCGACCCGAAAACAAACTTCACATTATACCATCGCTCCAGTTTTTTTGCAACGTGTTCAAAATCCTCGCTCATAAAGACAAAACGATCTTCAATCCACGAACAATACAATTGCGCATTCACCTCCTGAACACGAATAGACTCTCCATCAAAAACCGACTGTTCTCCGGGATTCAACATCTGCTGTCTGTCCTTCGTATCCACTCGGACAGAACCGTTTAACAATGTTGTATAGACATTTTTATCATCACGATAAGCCGTCACGTCAAAGGAGGTTCCCAATACAGTAACATTCTGTTTTGCAGTTCTCACAACAAAAGGAGACTGTGCATTATGCGCTATCTCAAAATAGGCTTCCCCTTCAAGCCACACTTGTCTTTTACCTTCAGTAAAATGCACAGGATAACGAAGTTCCGACGCACTGTTCAACCAAATACGGCTACCATCCTCCAAAACCAACTTATATTCACCTCCGCGTGGAATACGCAAAGTATGCCACTCCACATTCTCTTTATTCTGCAGCGAATCAGCAAAAGACACCAAATCCCCTTTATCATCCACCAACAGACGTTCACCTTTGACATACTGTAAACAAGTATCCTCTATGCCACTTAGTACAACTTCTTCTCCCGAACCCATTATCAATACAGCCTGTTGGCGAGCACTACGAGAATCTTGTCCTGTCAATACAACAGGCAGCACCTCCTCGTTTCCTCTCCAAAAAAGCATCATTCCCACGACAATCAAGACAGCAGCGACAGCCGCATATTTCCAGTAAGACAAAAATATTCTCTTCTCTTTCCATCCGCATGATTTCTCCATTTCCTCCCACTTTTTGTCAGTGTGAAAAGAAGAATAAAGCATAAGCGATTTTTTCAGATTTTCTTTTCCAATAAAAGACTCAAACCATTGACGATTCTGAGGGTCGGCATCTAACCAACAGTCAAGCTGAGCCTGCTCGTCAGCGGTAATATTACCTCTAATCCAAGCTGCCACCCAACGATATATATCCGATTTATTATCCATACGATGTGCTTTTAATCGCTACTTAAACACACTCGTAAGACAAATAGGTGACAAGCTCCTTAAAAAAAATCAGAATCCTGTAAAAAATAATGAAGCATACACAAACAAATCCCCCAAACGCTCACGCAAATAACTCTTTGCCCGCAACTTTTGAGTTTTGACGGTATTGACAGATATATTCAACTGTGTAGCAATTTGCTTCTCTTCCTTTTCATGAAGATAAGCCATGCAAAAAATTTCTCGACAACGTTCAGGAAGTTCATCAATCGCTTGGAATAATTCAGAAATAACCTCTGATTCTATCTGCCTCAACAAATAACTATCTGTATCTTCCTCGGATGACGGTGCTGCTTTTTTATTATTCCGATCTTGAATTTCCAAATCACGTATATAATTCAAACAGCTATTTTTCAAACTGTTATACAAATATGTCTTCATCGCTTTTTCATTTTGAAAAGCATTTAAATCCTGATTCCAAAAAGCGACAAAGACATCTTGGACTAAATCTTCAGCAACATCACTGTCCTTTATTATTCTAGAGGCAAAAAAACATAGAGGACGATGCCAATTATAGAAAAACTGCTTAAAAGCTTTCCGGTCATGTTGCTGCAAGTTTTTTATAAATTCTTCCCTATCCACAAACACGTTCACCCTTTTAATCCTCCAAAGAAACAATATATATTCTATCCTATAATCATTCCTACTACAGTCGCTGAAAGCAACGAAGCTAATGTACCCGCCAATAAGGCACGCACACCGAACTTTGCCAGCAAAGGTTTGTTTTTAGGCGTCAAACCACCGATACCGCCAATCTGAATGCCAATTGAAGCAAAATTGGCAAAACCACACAAGAAGTAAGTACACATGATGATTGACTTCGTTTCTGCAAAAGCACCTATACTCTTCAGATTAGCCAAATCCACATAGCCGATAAATTCCGTCATAATCACCTTCTGCCCCAACAAACTGCCTGCATATACAATATCCTGCGGAGCAATACCAATCAACCACATCAAAGGCGAAATTGCATAACCCAACATAAATTGCAGACTCAATTCCGTATTCCTTCCGTCCGTCACCTCTGCAATCCATTCATTAATACCGGTAAGGCTACCGAATTTAGTGAACAAATAGTTTGCAAAAGCAATAAATGCCACAAACACCAACAACATACCGGCTACATTCACTGCCAATTTCACACCTTCTGCAGCACCATTTGAAATGGCATCCAAAATATTCTTACCGACTTTATTTTTAGAAACCTGAATATTATTATTAATCTTTTGGGTCTGTGGCACCAAAATCTTTGCAAACACCACTGCACCCGGCGCTGCCATGACAGAAGCCGCCAGCAGGTGTTTTGCAAATACCAGACGCTGCACCGGATCCTCTCCTCCCAAAAAACTGATATAGGCAGCCAACACACCTCCGGCTATAGTGGCCATACCTCCGGTCATCACCAAAAAAATCTCTGAAGGGTTCATATCATCCAAGTACTCCTTAATCATCAAAGGAGCTTCCGTCTGTCCTAGGAAAATATTACCGGTTACAGACAGCGACTCCATACCAGAAATATTCATCAATTTGGTCATCACCCAAGCCATACCATACACCACCTTTTGGATGATCCCCAAATAAAACAGCAGGGAAGTAAGCGCAGAAAAGAAAATAATAGTCGGCAACACCTGAAAAGCAAAAATATATCCCACTTTGGTCGTATCCATCAAATCTCCCAAAAGGAAAACACTACCATCCCGTGTAAAATCGAGAATGCGGATAAAAATCTTTCCGAAAAATTCAAATATCGCCTGCACAAACGGCACATATAAAATACCCAATGCCAACAAAAGCTGGATACCAAGACCGATGCCCACCACTTTCCAGGAAATAGCCTTTCGGTCCTTACTGAATAGCCAAGCAATTGCCACCAAAGAAAAAATGCCTAACAGACCACGCAAAACAGACATAAAAGAGATATTACTCTCAATATCCGTTGCAGAAGATATTCCGTTTCCGGTCTCAGCAAATGCAACTCCCCCGGTAGCAATCAACAATGCCGGGAGTAACCAACAAATCTTTTTTAATGTACCGCTCATAATGTAATATTTTAAGTGCGCAAGTTATAGCTAAAAATTCATAATTCAGCATATACAACTCACTTTTTAAAGTTTTTTTTTGCAGCTCATCTCATCATCTCCACAACAAATTGTATCGCACATAACAAGTTCCCCATCAATGTTTTTTATTATACACTACAAGCATAATGATTTTCCAGCATAATACTAAAATACAAAACCATAATTCTACAAAAATAAACTTCTCAATAAATCTTTGACAAACAGACTTTTTTTATACCTTGCCACTTCAAATATAAGAATTCAACTTTCATGAAAAGAACGCTTACAAAATTGTATTATTTTCTATTAGCACTCATTTTATTCAGTGCTTGTAACAGCAAACCAGACAATGTCACATTGCAAATCTATTGCACCACAGATGTACATGGCAGTATTTTTGATTTCGACCTAAAACAGAACAAACCTACCCGGCATAGTCTCGCACATGTTGCCGGATTTCTGCAAGAAGAACGCCAAAACGGAGTCGAAGACTATATTCTGTTAGATGCCGGAGACTTTTTGCAGGGACAACCCTCCAACTATTATTTCAACTTCATTGATACGGTACAAACCAATATCATGGCACAAATACAAAACTACATGGGCTACACGGCTGCAGCTGTCGGGAATCACGACATCGAAGCCGGTCATCCTGTTTACGACAAGGTGAAACGGGAGTTGCACTTCCCATGGCTTGCTGCCAATGCCGTACGCTTAGATAGTGGCGAGCCCTATTTTCAGCCATACACCGTCATTGAACGCCAAGGTCTGAAAATAGCCATTCTTGGCATGATTACTCCCGGCATCCCTAAATGGTTGCCTACACACTTATGGGAAGGATTACAATTCAACGATATGATAGAGACGGCACGCAAATGGGTGCCCATCATTCAAAAGCAGGAGAAACCCGACCTTCTGATTGGTTTGTTCCATGCAGGCTACGAATACAACTACTCTGGCGAAAGCAAAGATACACCATGTAATGAAAACGCAAGTTATCTTGTCGCTCAACTAGTGGATGGTTTCGACATCATCTTCTGCGGGCATGACCACAAGGAAAAAATCGAAGAAGTCACCAATGACGCCGGTCATAAAGTTCTGTTCATCGATTCACGCTCGCACTGTAACGCTGTCGGCAAAGTGACCGTCAACCTCAAACGTAATGGTGGCAGCTACAACAAAAACTATCAGGCTCAAATGATCGATCCATCCAAATATCAGCCGGATTCGATTTTTATCGCCACTTTTACCCCGGCTCTCGAGACTGTAAAAAAATACATTTCTACACCACTGGGAGAGTTCACTGCTCCGCTTTCATGCCGTGACGGTTTGTTCGGTCCATCAGCTTTTACAGACTTCATCCACGAAGCCCAACTCAAAACGACTGGTGCAGACATATCTTTCAGTACCATCCTGCAGATGGATGCACAAATAAACAAGGGCACTGTGACCATTCGTGATATGTTCAACCTATATAAGTTTGAAAACGGACTTTATATCATGAAATTCACTGGCAAAGAAATTGACAACTATCTGGAATATGCTGCAGGCCTACAATACAACACCATGACTTCTCCCCAAGACCATCTCCTCCATTTCAAGAAAAACGACAAAGGAGAACCGACAACCGACAAACACGGGAAGTTACTATTGGCAGCCCC
>CAKVCR010000159.1 GCA_934725835.1 uncultured Odoribacter sp. | reverse complement strand
GCTATAGACTATTCGCCCAAAACTGCCCCCATAGAGGCATTTACGGGAATGAATACTAACATCGCAGTATTGAAGTTGTTTCCCGGAATCCGGATTGAGATTATTGATTCAATCATCAATACTCCCGGTCTACGCGGTTTGATTCTGGAAACATACGGAGCAGGGAATGCGCCAACAACAAAACAATTCCTTAACAAAATCAGAGAAGCCGGAGAAAAAGGCATCATCGTGTACAATGTCACCCAATGTCAAGGAGGAGCTGTCGAAATGGGACGTTACGAAACCAGCCGAGAAATGATAAACTATGGAGTAACAAGCGGTTATGACATCACCATGGAAGCGGCTGTCTGCAAACTCATGTATCTGCTTGAAAAATATTCAGACACTAACGAAATAAAAAAATATTTAAATTCGCCTTTAAAAGGAGAAATTACCAAAAAACGTATTGGCTTTTAACATTTATTTTGTACCTTGCCGCACCTTTTGAGGGATGCAGATAAAGGTACAAAGGTTTGCAATAAGAAATAGAAAATATAGAGAGTTAAATTTTAATTATTTATAAACTAAAAATCAGTTAAAGAGATCATGAGAAAATTATTTGCACTAATAGCAGTTTTTGGTATGCTTACTATTGGAGCATCAAAATTAATGGCTCAAGAAGAATCTACAGATGCAGCTCCTGCTGCTACGGAACAAACCAGCGTATCGGAATCTACTCCGACAACTCCGACCAGCATTGATGACGAAGAGATTGAGAGCACTACCATGCATGCAGCCATCAAACAGAAATTCATCGAAGGTGGTGCAGGATTTATGGCATGCGTTGTATTGTGTTTGATTTTCGGTTTGGCAATCGCAATTGAAAGAGTTATCTACTTGAACCTTTCTGACACAAATACCAAGAAATTCTTGGCAGGCTTCGAAGATACTCTGAACAATGGTGGCGTTGAAGCAGCAAAAGATTATTGCCGTAACAAACGTGGTCCTATTGCAAGTATCTTCTATCAGGGTCTCTGCCGCTATGATCAAGGAATCGACATGGTTGAAAAATCAGTTGTATCTTACGGATCTGTACAGATGGGTCTTATGGAAAAAGGTCTTACTTGGATTGGTTTGTTCATCGCATTGGCCCCGATGATGGGATTCTTGGGAACTGTAATCGGTATGATCGAGGCGTTCGACCAGATTCAGGCAGCAGGTGATATGAGCCCGGCATTGGTTGCAGGAGGTATCAAAGTGGCTTTGATTACTACCGTAGGTGGTTTGATCGTTGCTATGATTCTGCAGGTGTTCTATAACTATTGTACTGCAAAAGTAGAAGGTATCGTAAATAACATGGAAGATGCTTCTGTAAGCATGTTGGACATCTTGGTAAAATACGAGCAAAAAAACAAATAAACCATGAATAGCAAGAAAATACTTAATATTGTAACGCTTGTAATGTTCTTAATAACAGCGGTATTGTTAGGCTTGTTTATCTTCGGAGGCAAGGTACCTAACCAGGCATACGATACCCCTGTGTATACCGGAGCATTACTGAATTGGGGATACATATTATGCGGCATAGCAATTCTTTCTGCCGTAGTATTCCCGATTGTACGTCTGTTTACCCGTCCGAAACAGGCAATGAAGAGCTTTATCGGATTGGCCGGTTTGATTGTAATAGTATTGGTGGCATACTCATTGGCTGATGACACTCCATTGAAATTAATCGGATACAACGGACCGGACAATGTACCGTCCAGATTGTTGATGTCAGACACCATCATTTACACGATGTATTTCTTGTTCGCAGGAGCTGTATTGGCTATCATCGGAACAGAAATCTACAAAAGAGTCAAATAATTACCCTGAGGGGATTAAACCAAAGGAATATGGCAAAGAAAACACCAGAAATTAATGCCACTTCAACAGCCGACATTGCGTTCTTGTTGCTTGTGTTCTTCCTGGCAACAACAACCATGAACGTTGACTCGGGTCTGTTCCGAAGACTTCCGCCCTATCAGCCCGATGTGGAGCAAAATCCACCTAAGTACGCAAAACGCAACATTTTGCAAGTGCTGGTAAACAGGAATAACCAATTGGCTATCAATGGGGAGTTGGCAGATGTTTCTACATTAAAGGATAGAACGATTGAATTTATTACCAATCCGGCAAACAGAGAAGATTTACCTGCAAAGGAAATCAAGACCGTTGAACTTTTCGGACCGGTAGAGGTTTCTAAAGGAATTGTATCTCTGCAGAGCGACAAGGGTACTTCATACGAAATGTATATCGCCGTGCAGGACCAGTTGACAGCAGCATACAATGAAATGAGAAACAGAAAAGCTAACGAAAAGTGGGGTAAAAACTTTAACGAACTGACTCCTGAACAACAGGATGCCGTTAAAAGCGTTATACCGATGGCAATCTCTGAGGCAGAACCAAAAAGCATAGGAGGGAAAAAATAATGGCAAAATTTAAGAAAGACGGAAAAAAAGAGACTCCCGCCATTTCGACGGCATCTCTACCCGACATCGTATTCATGTTGCTGTTCTTCTTCATGGTAAGTACGACCATGCGTGAAGTATCCCTTATGGTTGCCAATGCAATGCCGCAAGCAAATGAAACCGTTAAATTGGAGAAGAAATCATTGGTTAGTAACATTTATGTAGGTAAACCTACAGACCACTACCAAGGAGCATACGGTACAGAGCCGCGTATCCAATTGAATGATAAATTTGCTACCATTGCTGAATTGCAGGCTTTCATTGCTTCTGAACGCGATGCCAGAAAAGAAGAAGACCGCAATAGTATTACCAACAACCTGAAAATCGACCGTAATGTAACCATGGGTATCATTACAGATATTAAACAGGAGTTGCGTAAAGCGAATTCTTTGAGAGTCAACTACGGTAGTACAAAACGTCCTACAAGATAATCGATTCTTGAAATACAGAATAAAGGGAGCCGACCGGTTCCCTTTATTTTTTCCAACAGAGTCATTGCAGGATAAGATTTTTTGCTATCTTTGCAGTGCTAATGGTTCCGTAGTTCAATGGATAGAATGAAGGATTCCGGTTCCTTTGATTGGGGTTCGAGTCCCCACGGAATCACAAGGCAGTCTCAAAAGAGGCTGCTTTTTCTTTATAGAAAGGCTATTAAAAAACATCCCCGGAACATCTTTGATTACCTGCTACTTTCATTATATTTGCGCAAAGCAAAGACATTATGCAAGAAGCATCTAAAAATACGAAACTGAAAGTCATAGGCGGATATAGTCTGCTATTCCTACTGACCCTTCTATCCACCATCCTGATATATAAACAGATTACCAAGCTGATTGTCAACGAAGACAGTAGCGGCGACACCAGCAGAAGGCTGTTTATCGTAAGCAATACCATCAACAATCTGTATGAAGCGGAAACTATCAGCAATGCCTTCATACAGACCGGAATGAGCAAATACTTCCGGAAATATGTAGAGATTCTTGACCGGACAGAACAGAACATCGATACCTTGCGCTATATGACAGCCCATCTGGAACAGATATCCCGTCTGGACAGTATCAACAACCTACTTGACAATAAAGTGCGCAATCTACAAGACCTTGTCTATGTAAAACGCTCCTTTGTTCCGGAAGATTTTTACAACAAGGTCATCGCAAGCATCGAATCCGGTAAAGATTCTTTACCGACATTTCCGGACGTACGTCCCCGCTATATTACAACGTTTGACACCTCCTACATTAAAATTGAACGAAAAAAAAGAAGAAGGAACAGCGAACCCGATTCCATTCTGAACGTAACACGTTCATGTCATATAGTGTATGACACCCTTAACAGCCCTCAAATGAGTTCGCTGCGTAATACAGATACGGTGGTAAACATTCTGCGCAACACATGGCAAAACGTACAAAAACAAAACAAGGATATCAACAAACAGATATCGGCACGAGAATATGCACTCATAAAACAAAGCACTAACATATCCGACAAACTAAAGCGCATCCTAAGCGAGTACGAAAAGGAGGAAATCCACCATGCCACCAGAAAGCAGGAGACCCGTGAAAAGACGGTAACAACCATGATACATATATTCGCCGTTGTGGCTGCCACCGCATTCCTATTGGTCGTGTTCTTCACCTTCTTTATCCTTCGAGACCTCTCCCGAAGCAACCGATACCGCCGCGAACTGGAGAGTGCCAACCGTTATGCCGACCAACTGTTGAAGAGCCGCGAAAAGATGATATTGACCGTTACACACGACATTAAGGCTCCCCTCAGTTCTATATTGGGATACATTGAACTACTGACAAATACGCCAGTCAGCGAGCGTCAACGCTATTTCCTGAAGAACATGCAAGGTTCATCGAACCATATCCTCAAACTGGTCGGAAACCTGCTGGATTTATCCAAACTGGAAAACAACAAAATGCAAGTTGAAGAAGTCGTGTTCAACCCAGCCCGACTGTTCCAGGAAATCATAGATAATTTCATGCCGCTTGCCGCCAATAAAAACCTTGAACTACAGAGTAAATTCGGCAAAGACCTGAACAGCGATTTTAAAGGAGATGCTTTGCGCATCAGACAAATCATTACAAACATCCTTTCTAACGCTGTTAAATACACCGTAGAAGGAAGAATACGCTTTACGGCAGCCACAACTACAGACGACAAACGAATCGTCCTTAAAATCGAGGATACGGGTTCCGGCATGACATCCGAAGAGCAGAAAATGATATTCGAAGAATTCACCCGCCTCAAATCGCACTCAGCCATTGAAGGCACGGGATTGGGTCTGACCATCACCCTGAAACTGATTCACCTGCTACAGGGAGAGATGAAATTGGAAAGCGAACCCGGCAAAGGAAGCTGTTTTACCATCAGCCTGCCACTGCTCAAAGCACCTGCCGGCAGTACACCCCCTACTCCTGCAACAGTGACAACAATACCGACAAACAGAGAGGCAAAGAATCTCCAGGTACTTTTAGTTGACGACGACCCGCTACAACTGGCAATGACATCCAACCTGCTTTCCAATCTGGGTATACATACTGCTACGACCACAAACCCGACGGAAGTGGTCACACGATTGAAGAGCAGTCATTATGACTTAATGTTTTCTGATATACAAATGCCTGAAATGAGCGGATTTGATTTGGTAAAACTCATACGTTCGCTCCCCGATGGATTTGCAAGAGAACTGCCGATTGTCGCCCTTTCGGCAGATGCAGACAAGACAGAAGATGAATATATCAAAGCCGGTTTCACAGCTTATCTCTCCAAGCCGTTCCGCTCGGCCCAATTAGTGCAGTTAATTACCCGGTTAACCCAATGTCACATAACACAGAAAATACCCGCCGAAAATATCCGGCCGCAAGTGCAGACTCGAATCTATACTCTTAAGAATATCGCACAATTTACAGACAATGACCCGGAGGCTCTAAGGTGCATCTTACACGACTTTATCTCATCAACCGATGAACATATCAAACAACTGGCACAATTCCGAGAGCAAAAACAGTGGGACGGAATTCCCAGATTAGCACATAAAATGCTCCCCCTTTTCCGCCAACTTGAAGCCGTTTCTATTGCGGAAATACTGCAAAAGCTTGAACATCCGGACAAGGCAAATATCAGTCAGGACGATATGGATACTCTGACAGCAAAGGTAATAAAGCTAATTGCCGAGCTTCAGAATGCCATAAAGAATGAAGATGTCCTACAAGTCCATACAGCAATGTAAGCGCCGGGCGGTTTACTCTATCGAGTATAATTTCATTTTATTATAAAGAGTCTTCCGGTCAATTTTCAACATTCTTGCCGCTTCACTCTTATTATTGTTGCATTTTAATAAGGCTTCACGAATCAAATCCACCTCATTACGCTCGCGCTTGAGTGCCAGATTGTCCGTGTCGGCCTTTCCCTCCATCTCCACGAGCTCGGACGGGATGTGCTCGGGAGTAATGAAATCTTCCTGACATAGCAGTGTCGCCCGTTTCACCACATTCCGCATCTCACGCAAATTTCCCGGCCAATTATAACGCCTGAATATATCCATCACGACGTCATCAAAGCCTACAACATCTTTACCGAGTTCCTCATTGGAAGCTGCCAAAAAATGATTGGCAAAGATTGGAATATCTTCTTTACGATCCCGCAAGCTCAGAGCTTTCAAAGAGAACTCATTCAAACGATGGTAAAGGTCTTCACGGAAATGTCCTTCTGCAACAGCCTTGGACAGATTCTCATTCGTTGCAGAAATTATACGTACGTCAAAGGCTATCTCCTTGTCGCTGCCCACGGGTTTCACCTTGCGCTCTTCCAGTGCACGCAATAACTGCACCTGCACATCATAACTAAGATTACCTATTTCATCCAGGAAAATGGTGCCTCCCGATGCCTGCACAAAATAACCGGTCTTATCGCTCACAGCACCTGTAAAAGCACCTTTAACGTGTCCAAAGAATTCACTTGCCGCCAAATCTTTGGGTATGGCACCACAGTCCACAGCAACAAAAGGAGCATCTTTCCGGACACTTTGATTATGAATCAACCGTGCAATATATTCCTTGCCAGACCCACTCTCTCCGGTTATCAGCACCGTCATCATCGTCGGTGCTACCAATCTGATATATTCATACAG
>CAKVCR010000158.1 GCA_934725835.1 uncultured Odoribacter sp. | reverse complement strand
CAATAATTCTATCTCCAGCACGCATTCCCACCTTTTCTGAAGGGCCACCGGCTACGACATCAACCACCATCAATGTATCTCGTAAAATAGCAAACTGAATACCTATACCAAAGAAACCTCCTTCTAATGGCTCATTCATCTCATCCACCTCTTCCTTGGAAATATAAACAGAATGCGGGTCTAAATCCGCCAATACTTTCACTATTGCATCCTCTGTCAATTTATGTAAATCCACTGTATCCACATAAAAAGCATCTATCAAAGCCATCAAACGCTGGTATTTGATACTTTGGTCACGCACCTGATTCTCACGACGTTGAGCAGAAACAGTATCCATCCGCCAACTAGCAATCAATAGGACAATACCTAATGCTAATAAAAATTTTCTCATCATATCGTATATTTACTATATTTATCAAACTCCAAAACTTCCAAGTCCTTTATTTTCCCTGCCTCAATCACAAAACGTATGATTGTACACACTTTATGAAATCCAAACTTCCCGGCCGCACCCGGATTAATATGTAGACAATCCAGAGATTTATCGTACATCACCTTCAAGATATGCGAATGTCCACAAACAAAAAGCTTCGGGTGTTCTTTCAACAAAACATTCCGAATACCGGAATCATAATGTCTGGGATATCCCCCTATGTGTGTCATTACCACTTTAACCCCCTCACATTCAAATATCTCAACTCCGTTCAACACCAATCGAATTTCCCCTCCATCTATATTGCCATATACAGCCCTCACACGAAAATGCTTCTGTAATTCCTCAATCACAGACATCGCTCCTATATCACCACAATGCCACACTTCTTCGCATTCTTCAAAGAATTTCACGACCCGTTTATCAAGCCATCCATGTGTATCCGACAATAATCCTACCCTCATTGCATTGCATATAACATCTCTATTTCGCCTTGCCATGCCTCTTCATCTGGAGTCTCCAAAATTAAAGGAATATTGTCAAAACGTTCGTCTTTCATCAACATTCGGAATGTATCCAACCCTAACTCTCCTTTACCTAACACTTCGTGGCGGTCTACTCGAGAATTCAATCCTTTTTTAGAATCATTCAGGTGCATACCCCGTAGATATTGAAAACCAACAATGTTTTCAAAATGTTCGAAAGTTTCAGTAAAGCCACTTTCGCTTTTCAAATCATAGCCGGCAGCAAAAGCATGACATGTATCCAAACAGACTCCTACACGAGATTTATCCTCCACTCGTTCTATAATATAAGCCAGTTGCTCGAATGAATACCCCAGATTAGAACCCTGCCCAGCTGTATTTTCAATCACGGCACACACTCCCCGCGTCTTATCCAACGTCATATTAATGGATTCGGCGATTGTCTTTAAACACTCTTCATCCGAAACTTTCTTCAACGAACTTCCCGGATGAAAATTCAGCAATTTCAATCCCAACTGTTCACAACGTTGCATTTCGTCCAAAAAAGCCGTTCGTGACTTTTCCAGAGCCTCATTATCCGGATTTCCCAAATTAATCAAATAGCTGTCATGCGGCAAGATATGCTCTGCTGCAAAGCCATAATTCTCACACCGTTGCTTAAACAAATGGATACTGTTATCCGACAAAGGCGCAGAAACCCACTGACGCTGATTCTTAGTAAACAATGCAAAAGCCTTAGCACCTATCTTTTTTGCATTCTCTGGAGCATTTTCCACTCCTCCCGAAGCACTCACATGTGCTCCTATATATTTTCTCATCACAATAATATTTTAATAATCCAATATCCGCAAAGTTATATATTTCCCACACAAAGACACTTAAAGGAATATTAAAAAACAATGGCAACCCGCTTAAACAGATTGCCATCGCCATTATAACAGGAATCACCTGCCAATTATTTAATTAAATCTACACTTCTCTTGACAAAACGGTTCAGAGCCTCGCCTTTTAACAGACCATTTGCCAATAAAGCTAAGTCTATCAATTGTCCCACAACCTTATTGCCTTTGCTATACTCCTGCAATAAAGATTGTTTCTGCTTACGGAGATTTTCCAACTTATTGGTATACTCTTGCTTGCGATCTTTATCCACCTGCGGTATCTCGTCATCCTTCTTATCCTTATTCAGAGCATCGATTTCAGCATTCTTGCCTTCAATGTCTTTCATTTCAGTGTCAATCGGCTGCAATTTATCGGCCATTGCCTTACGCTCATCGTCCAAAATTCCTTTCACCAACTTATGATCTGTATTCACAACCAACGTAAACTGATCGTTCATCGCACCATAGAATCCCATTCCCGGATTCATTGCAGCCATCTCTTTCATACGACGCATAAACTCAGAACGGGTAATAACAACCGGATCTGCATTCTCACCCAACGACTCAAAATTAACAATATACATTCCGCCTTCAGTCGGCAACTGAGCATTAAACACATCACGCATTTCATCCTGTTCAGCATCACTCCAAGAAGTGCCTTTCACGTCCTCTTTTGCAATCAACTTATCAACCACATCCGAGTCAACTCGCAAGAAACGGTGATTAGCCTGCTTCTGCTCCAGATGATTAATAAAATGAGTATCCAACTGACCATCCATCACAAGAACGTCATATCCGCGTTCCTTAGCTGCCTGAATATATGTGTATTGTTCCTGAACATCTGTAGCATATAGATACACAACATTCTTATCTTTATCAGTCTGATTGGCAGAGACTAGATTATCATATTCCTCCAACGTGAAATATTTGCCTTCAGTATTCTTAAGTAACACAATATTATTAGCTCTTTCAGCAAATTTCTCATCTGTCAGCATTCCATATTGGATAAAAATCTTCAAATCGTCCCATTTCTTCTCGTAATCCTCACGACTATTCTTGAAAATATCAGTCAGACTGTCTGCCACTTTCTTGGTAATATGACTGGAAATCTTCTTCACATTGCGATCGCTCTGCAAATACGAACGGGAAACATTCAACGGAATATCCGGAGAATCAATCACTCCATGTAACAAAGTCAAATATTCCGGTACGATACCCTCCACAGAATCGGAAACATATACCTGATTACAATACAACTGAATCTTATTCTTCTGAATTTCAAACTTATTATCAATCTTTGGGAAATACAGAATACCTGTCAGATTAAACGGATAATCCACATTCAAATGAATATGGAACAGTGGGTCCTGACCCATCGGATACAATTCACGGTAAAACTTCAGATAATCCTCCTCCTTCAAGTCGGCAGGCTTACGAGTCCACAAAGGATTCGTATCATTGATAATATTATCCTCGCTCGTCTCTTCATACTTGCCGTCTTTCCACTCTTTCTTTTTTCCAAAAACGATTTCCACGGGCAAGAACTTGCAATACTTAGTCAACAACTCCTGCACTTTATTGTCTTCCAGAAAATCCTTCTCTTCTTCTGCAATATGCATGATGATATCCGTACCGCGTTCTGCTTTCTCAGCATTCTCCAACGTATACTCGGTATCTCCTTCACCTATCCATCTTACAGCCTGAGCCCCCTCTTTATAAGATTTAGTGACAATTTCCACCTTATCGCTCACCATGAAGGCCGAGTAGAAACCCAGACCGAAATGACCGATAATCGTGGCAGCATCATCCTTATGTTTTTCCAAAAACTCCTCAGCTCCAGAAAAAGCAATTTGGTTGATATATTTCTCCACCTCTTCCTGAGTCATACCGATACCATTATCCGATACCGTCAGAGTACCTGCCGCTTTGTCAGCCTTCACCACTACTTTTAAACCTGCCGTTTCTCCCTTAAACTCTCCGGCAGATGCCAATACTTTCAATTTTTGAGTAGCATCCACTGCATTAGAAACAATTTCACGGAGAAATATGTCATGGTCTGAATACAAAAACTTCTTGATAATCGGAAATAAATTCTGTGTCGATACTCCTATCTTTCCACTAGTCATAATATTATATTTTTAGTTATTAATTACAAAATCAACGCCTATTCTAACACAATAGCCATGCCATAAGCAAAAATGTGACAAAAAGACAGATAAAAAAACAAGACACATCCTTAAATACGCATTTACACGTAATAGATTTTGCACAAAAATAAATTACTTTGCCATCCGAATTTCATCAACAATAAAAAACAAGACACAACAATGAAAAAATGGTTCGCACAATTCAAGACAGAAGACTGGATAGTAGTTGCCGTCAGTGCAATTTTATTGGCTCTCGCAGCCATCATCCCCAACCACCTGCCACGGATTCCCAAAGACCTGCTCAGTTTTGAAAACTGGCAAAACACACTCTATCTCTTTATAATCGTACTGGGCGCCCTCTACATCGGCTGGCTCATGCTCGGCAAACCGCTTGAAGGTCTGTTTAAATCATTGATAGCTGTTTTCACAATTTCGCTTATCGCACAAATCGTAGCATCCATCCCACAAGTATCCTACTACGGATTCGAATCTGTGTTCTTCTCTGTCATCTTCGGTCTTCTCATCCGCAACCTGTTTCATATACCAACTTGGATGAAGCCTGCCATACAAAGCGAATACTTTATCAAAATCGGTGTAGTATGCCTCGGTGCCACCATTCTCTTCAGTGATGTTATGAAATCCGGCACCATCGGTCTACTCCAGGCCATCCTTGTAGTCAGTATCGTATGGTTTTTCGCCTACAATATTTCGCGCCGTCTGGGTGTAGACCAACGTTCAGCCATGATACTTTCCAGCGGAGTGTCCATCTGTGGAGTATCCGCTTGTATCACAGCAGCCCGCGTAGCCGGAGGCGACGACCGCAAACTCTCGTACATCGTATCTCTCGTACTGATTATCGTAGTACCGATGATATACTTGATGCCTTGGCTTGCCGGTCTGATACTCCCGCATCTTTTTGACGACCCCAAAATCATACAGGAAGTCACCGGAGCCTGGATAGGCGGCACCATCGACACCACCAGTGGAGTTGCCGCTTCGAGTGCCATAGTCAGCGAACTTTCCAACCAACATGCCATGATTATCAAAGGAGCACAGAACGTACTCATCGGTCTGGTAGCCTTTTTCATCGCCCTCTATCTTTCAACCCGTGGAGAAAAAAGCAACAATGCCCCCTCATTGCATATCGTATGGGAAAAATTCCCTAAATTCATCATCGGGTTTGTGGTTGCCTCTTTGGTTTTCAGCATCTGTCAGGTAAACGATGTATTCCACCTCAATGCCAAAGGCAAGCTCATAGAGCCGGGTGTTGCCAAAATGTTCAGTTCACTCTTTTTCAGCCTCGCATTTGTATGTGTAGGGCTTGAAACCAGACTAAAAGACATCATCTCACGTGAGAACCGCAACCTGATGTGGTCTTTTCTCACCGCACAGACATTCAATATCATTGTCACATTCATCATAGCCTGCATACTCTTTGGCATTGTAAAACCGATGTGGGGATAATTCAAAATAAAAAGCGAGAGGATTTGCCAATGACCTGCCCTCTTTTTTCTGCAAAACATCTGCCACCTCCAACTGCAATTCCTCTGCTTTCACGCCTCCATGGAACTATCCCAACCTTCAATGTATTATCATCCACCTCACAATCCATAAATCCATCCTCTTTCATTGGCATTGCAAGGAAATCCTAGCTGTTTGTCTGTACAAGCAACATGCAAGTATATAGAATTAAACATTTGCTGTTTCCGGTGTAAATATAAAGCATGCATTATGCAGTGACAATAGTGAATGTTAGCAATTTCACTCAAATCTCTTTCTCTCATTTTCAATATAAAACTATGTCAAAGTCATATCAAAGATAACAGATTGTTATCTTTATCTTATATTTGAGATATATTTGTCTTATAAATGTCATATATTTAAGCAAGAGATGAGAGATAGTTGAAAATGGGAAGTACTGTCACGGGAGATGCTAAACGAAGGAAGAATACGGTTTTGAGGTAAACACCGTTTACGATGGTGACGAGGCATGGATGGCATTTCAGGAAACAAATCCGGACATTATACTGCTCGATTACCGCATGCCGGGCAAAAACAGATTGGAATTATTTTCATTGATACACCGCATGAACCCGAATATTCCTGTGCTGATTTTAAGCTCTTATACGGAATATTGCATCGCCTCGCTGAAAAACGGCACTGCCGACTTTATCCGCAAGGACGCACTTATCGAAGAAATGGCCCTGCGGCTAAAAATAGCCTAGGGACAAAGCCACAATCTGCCTCCGACAGAAGAACTGCCGGATACGCAGGAAATCTATTATCTCAGCGAGAATTGCCGGTATAATACGGGAAACGCTACTCTTTTCATCAATGAACGACCCATAGAAGGTGCAGACTCAATTGAAATCCGCTCATCCTACGGCAAAGGATATTGTCTGAAAACATTGTCGATGATATAAAAAAAACGCAGCCTGTTGTTTGTCAGACTGCGTCTTCTAGTATAATATAAAGTAGTTTAGTCGATATCCAATTCTACAGTATAGGTCTTGCCAGGCTCAAAATCGGCATTATAAACCAACAAGAAATTCTCGTCCAATGCCACTTTCCAGTTCTGTCCACCAGCCAGACGTGGATTGTTCAGACGCTGCGGGAAGAAATAACTGAACGGCAGGTCTAATACGTGTTCCTGCTTGAATTTGTCACCTTTCATGCGTTCCAGACTGAAATTCTCTTTTGTGGTGATGGTGATGATACATTTTTT
>CAKVCR010000157.1 GCA_934725835.1 uncultured Odoribacter sp. | reverse complement strand
CATTTCGCCAGTTTACAGCACTGTTATCGTATTACGGGCAACTTCTCATCACAACGGTGAATCGAATTAGCACGGATGCTTGTACGCTTGTTAGCAACCTTGCTAACACTATTATACGCAAGACATAATGACTTGTCAAGAGGTAAAGCGGAAAATATTTGAAAATCACTGCGGCTTTTGCTCATCCATTTTACTTTTCCCCTGCAGCTGCTTTTCCAGTGCCGACTGCTTAGCAAGGATCGCATTCACCTTGTCGTACAGATCCTCGATCATAATCTCGGTTTTCAGATTGACCTTGTAATCGTTTTCAGCTCTGCGGCGGTCCTTTTCCTCCTGACGGTTTTGGCTCATCATGATCAGCGGTGCCTGGATCGCGGCGATACAGGACAGCACCAGATTCAGCAAAATGAACGGATATGGGTCAAATGCCCGTGCAGCCATCAGCGTGTTTACAACCATCCACAGCACCAGTCCGCCGGTAAACGAGAAAATGAACGCCCAGCTTCCGGCGAACTTTGCAATGGCATCCGCCGCCCGCTGTCCCAATGTATACTTTTCTTTTCTGCTTTCGGGACTGACCGAAATCTTGCTGTCGGCTAGCAGGTTCAGTACCTCTTCATCGGTCATATCATGACGGATGTCCTTGAGCACTTCTTTTAACAGTTTTCTATTTTCTTTCATAACAGTTACTCCTCTATTTGATTTGTGGTATGCAGGAAGAAATCAGGACCCTTTTCTTCAAACAGAAGCAGAGACACACCGAGTAGCAAGTCGGCGTGTACAGCCGAATCATCCAATGGGATAAGAAAATCATCCTGCATCCTGTGAATGCGGTAAAGCACCGTATTACGATGTGTGAAAAGAGCGTCACAGGTCTTTTTCAGCGATCGGCAGCAGGTCAGATAGTGATAGAGCGTTTCGCAATACTGTGTGTCATTCTCTCTATCATGTACAGCCAGCGCCCGGATCTCTTTCGCAATCAAATCACTGCGCCCCTCTATATTCTTCAGCAAAAGCGGTGTACGGAGCTGCGCTACCATACAGACGCTTCCGCCGTGAAAGCGATAATCCATCATCAGCTCCAGCGCTTCATGGGCTGTGCGGTAGAGGGCAGGCAGCTCAAACAGGTCGCAAAGTCCATCCGACATTACCACTTTTAACCGGAACTCCTCCGCCAAAGCAGAAAAGCCATTGAAGTCTTTCGTCCCATGCAAGAACAAAAATATATCTTCCCGATAGAGAAACGAATGAGACTGTGGGAATCTTGCCCTGAGTTCATCCTTCAGATGCCGCTTTCCAAGATATTCATTGTGATAGGCCGTCAGATCGATCAGAGCAAAACCTGTGGGGTGAAAATCCGCAAGATAAGTGCCTGATGTCTGCAAGTAAAAATACGGTGCAGAGGAAAACCCGCCATCTAAAAGGTGCATCAGAATATCCTCTGCCGTTTCGAATGGCTTATCATGTCTGCTGGTTTCGATGAACGCCTGCTTTGCCAAAACCTGCTCGACCGTATTCCATGTTTCCGGTGGGATGTTTTGCAGATGGTCATCTATATCTACACAAATAAGATAACCCAGCCGCACGCCGGAGCTGATAAGCGGCGCAAAACGGCGTCGGTATTCACTGCCGTCCAGCTTCACATAGTCTGCTGTCCCGGCAGACAGCGCATCACTCTGGCTGATAACCGCACCGGCTTCATAGGTGATCTGCCCCTGCCGAACTGTCTCCTGAAAAAGCGGATCGGTAAAACCGAGCGGTCGGTGATGCGCCGTAACATGAAAAGTATCGTCCAGTACCAGAAGTGGACATTCCAGCAGCGCGCCAGCATCAACCGCCAATGCTTTCAAATCGTCCTGTGCAAAAAACTCTGCCAAAAGTACATCTGTACTATAGCGCTTTTGCCGTTCATTTTCCATCGTCTCAGCTCCTTCGCTTGTGCGGAAAGCACAAGCGGTTTTTTCTTTATTATACTGCCGGTCCGTTGCTGTTTCAAGTAGAGAGCACTATAATATGGTCAGAAATTGAGAAAAGGAAATGAAAGGCTGGTGCAAATGATGATGGCTTCAAAATCCATGAAAGTTCTAAACATTATAGCAGGTGTGCTTTTGATTGTGGCTGGCATCTACTGCTTGTGCAATCAGGACATTGCAGCAATGACCGCAGGCGTAATGGTCGGCATCTTCATGTTGCTTTCCGGCGTGATTGAGATCGTTGTCTTTGCCACGACAAGTGGCTTGTTGTTCGGTTCCGGTTGGCTGCTGCTGGACGGCGTGCTGACGGTGATCCTGTCCCTGTTCCTGCTATTCAATCAGTGGTTTACAATGATGTCGCTTCCTTTCCTGTTTACATTGTGGCTGCTGTTTTCCGGTATCTCGCGCTTCGTCAGTGCGTTTGGTTTGCGAGCCTTTGGTGTTCGCGGTTGGGGGTGGATTTTAACCATTGGTATCATTCTGATGGTTGCCGGATTCATCTGTATGATGGATCCGTGGGTGAGTGTTGCGGCGATCGGTCTGACGGTTGGACTGGCATTCCTGCTGGAGGGCATCAGTTCCATCGTTTATGCCTGCATCCCGCGAAGCAAGTAAGCAATGCTTGACTGCAGTATCTTCTGCAAGGCAAAGCTTTGATAATAATTATCAAATCGAATGGAGGAATTATTATGTTGCCCGTAGTGTATGGTGAAAACATGTTCGATGATTTCTTTGAGAACGGCTTCTTTGGTTCTCACAACCCGCTGTTCGGTAAGAACGGCAGAAACCTCATGAAGACCGATATCCGTGAGACGGATGATGCAAAGGCTTATCGTCTGGCAATTGATCTGCCTGGCTTCAAGAAGGACGAGATCAGCCTTGACCTTAAGGATGGTTATCTGACCATCAGCGCCGAGAAGGGTCTGGACAAGGACGAGGAAGACAAGAAGGGACGCATCCTGCGCCAGGAGCGCTATGCCGGTTCCTGCTCCCGCAGCTTCTATGTCGGCGATGTGAAGCCTGAGGACATCAAGGCAAAGTATGAGTCCGGCGTTCTGACTGTGCTGGTTCCGAAGGAGGACATCAAAAAGTCTCCTGTCAGCACCGCCATTACGATTGAATAATATGTTCTAACCAAGGCCTGCCGCCTGCGTTGTGCAGACGGCAGGCTTTTTCATGAGGCGATAAAATGAAGCAAGCGATTTCACTCAATGGCGTCATTGATATGCATGTTCATACGGCGCCGGATATTTGTCAGCGCACTTATAACGACTTGGAGCTGACAGCCGCTGCCGTTCATGCCGGAGCAAGAGCGATCGTCATCAAAGGACACCATTGCTCTACTGTGGCGCGTGCGGCGCTGTGCAACGCCTATAACCGAACGGCATTTGACAGCAATTCATTTGTCATGTACGGCGGATTGGTTCTAAATTATGAGACGGGCGGACTGAATCCCAAAGCGGTACAAACCGCCCTTGAAATGGGCGCCAAGATCATTTGGCTGCCGACAGTGGACGCGGAAAATGACTGCCACAAGCACGGCAGAAGCGGCGGTATTCGCATGACGAATGACCGAGGTGTACCGCTTCCGGAGTTGCGCCGCATTTTCACGCTTATCAAGGAGTATGACGCCGTTCTTGCTACCGGTCATATTTCTCCGGAGGAAATCCGCTGTGTCGTAGACAGCGCCCGCAACATCGGCGTACAAAAGATCGTGATCACCCATCCTGAATACTGGGTGGTGGATATGAGCCTTGAAACGCAAAAGGAACTGATTTCGGATTACAATGTCGTTTTGGAACGCTGCTTTATGCAGCCGCTGAAAAACGGCAAGTGGGTCAGCAATGCAAAGCATAATCTCGAAGCGATTCGGAAGCTCGGAGCAGAGAGCACGATTCTGTCCACCGATTGCGGTAATCCCGCAGCACCGCCTTGGGAGGAATCCATGGGGCAGTATCTGCAGTTTATGGTTGATCATAATGTCAGTATGGAAGAGCTGCGAACCATGACAGAGACTACTCCCGCACGACTCTTGGGGCTTGCGGATACACTTGAATAAAATGAAAGACACATTGCCTTGCTCAAATTACGAGCAGGCGATGTGTCTTTTTTGGGGTTAGCGTTTCAGTACACTCTTTCCGACGACAACGATTCCGGCTAAAACTTCCGCAACGGACAAGCCAATCAAGAGACCGGATATGAACTCCTGCACATGAGATCCACCCACCGTATTTGACATAGCGTTGCAGGCTATACCGAGAACAATAAGAATGATTCCGTACAATATGTTTTTCTGCCGTTCCAACTCCTGCATACGGCGCAACAGGTCGAGGATCTGCTCATCGTCATAGACACGAACGCTGTCCTCCGCCGCATCCTCGCCGTCCATCAGTTCGGAAAGTGTAACGGAAAGCTCTTTGCAGAGCTGCTCGATGATGCTGTAATCCGGCATACACTTGCCGTTCTCCCATTTGGAAATCGTTTTATTGGACACGCCGAGCGTTTCCTCCAATTGTTCCTGCGTCAGATTTTTCTCTCTGCGCTTCTTTGCGATGTAACTTCCGATAGCTGCTTGATTCATTTGGATTGCCTCCTATATTGAAGATGCTTTGAGTATAGGGCAAAAGCCGATACAGCTACATCCCCCGGTGGTAGAATGTCGGTGGAATTGCAGGAAATGGTGTCGGCTTTTTGCATCCTAATCATTTTTCTGTGTCTTCCGGCAAACGAAACACAAGAATCGCCTTGCAGGAATTGGTCACGGAAAAGGTCACAGGTTCCCACCCGTCTTTTGCTTTTTCATTGATTACTTTTTCAATTTCGTCTGCCATTTTCTTTGCCTTGGGTGCGTAGTCGGTCACAATGGTTTTGTAAGTCATAAGAGTCCCTCTTTTCGTCATTCTAAGTTATCCTGATACTTAATCACTGTATATTATAAATTCTTTATGTCAATTCAGATACCGAAGTAGTGTAATGTCTGCGTAAAATCTCAGAATAGCATTCATTGAAAAGGCGGTTTGTCATCCGCACAGCACATGGGAAAGGGATTTTTCTTACTGTAAAAGGCTTATTTCTTTGCTTTTTCCTTCTTTGGCTTGTGCATTCGGCACAAGCCGCTTTTCAATTATTGTACCAGCGGTTTCTTGTGGTTGCAAGCGAAAAAGCTTAAACTATAAATAGTTGAAAAAGACTAAACAGTCTCACGGAGGGATGAATAATGAAATGCGAAAATTGCGGCAGAAATGAGGCTAACTTCGTATATCGCAGCAACATCAATGGCAGAACAGAAGAGCACCATCTTTGCCAAGCCTGTGCAGAAAAGCTAGGCTACACGCGGGGGTTCTTTGCTCAGCGGCCGTCTGTGATGGACAGCTTCTTTGGGAATGATAATTTCTTTAGCTCCATGCCGTCCCTGATGGGGCGGATGCTGGAGAGTCCTTTTGATGATTTCTTCGACACAATGCCTGCCATTGGCGCAGCTCCGGTACAGGAGGTTCAGGAGGAACAGAAGGATAATCTGATGAGCAGTGAGGAGCAGAGCCGTTTTTCCTACCTGCGTCAGATGAATGCATTGAAACAGGCTCAGAAGAAGGCCATTCACGAGGAGAACTTTGAACAGGCCGCCCAGCTTAGAGACGAGATCCACCAGTTGGAGGAGGCTCATAAAGAAGCCGAGGCATCCAAAAAAGATGCGAAAGACCGCCATTAATAAGGCACGCATCAAAAGGGAAAACACACTTCACGGGAAAAAGAGGTATTGCATTATGGATGAAAATAAATTCACTCCCACTGCGGAAGAAGCCTTACAGTTGGCTCAGGAGGCCGCAGGTGAATTGGGTCACGGTTATATGGGTACGGAACACCTGCTGCTTGGTTTGATGCGTGAGGACGAGGGGCTTGCCCACACAGTGTTGACGGAGGCAGGTCTTACCGATGATTTAATGACAGAAATGATTCGTAAAACCGCCGGTTCCCGCCCTTCCGACAATGGCAATTCTGCCCAGAGTTTGAGCCCAAGAGCAAAGCATGTACTTGAAATTGCCATGGAGGATGCCATTCGCGGTGGTTATGCCTACGTTGGAACAGAGCATCTGCTGGCAGGCATTCTCCGCGAGGGTAACAATATGGCAGTCCGTATCCTGCGGTCTGCCGGCGTGGACGCTCGCCAACTGTATACAGCACTGATGGAGAAAGTCAGCGTTGCATCCCATGCGCAAAGCGGCGGCAGCGCCTCGGTTACCGAAAACAGCGAGGAAAGCGGCAAGAATAAGACCCTATCGGAGTTTACCCACGATTTGACGGCTGATGCCAGAACGGGGAAATTGGATCCTGTCATTGGTCGCGACAATGAGATCAAGCGTGTAATCCAGATCCTGTCCCGCCGTACCAAGAATAACCCTTGTCTCATCGGCGAACCCGGTGTCGGCAAAACCGCCATTGCCGAGGGATTGGCTCAGAAAATTGTCTCGGGTAAAGTTCCGGAAAAGCTGTTGGACAAAAAGTTACTGTCTTTGGATCTTACCGGCATGGTAGCCGGTGCTAAATACCGCGGCGAATTTGAAGACCGTATCAAGAAGGTAATGCAGGAGGCTAAAAAGGATGGTAACATCATCCTTTTCATCGACGAGCTGCATACCCTTGTCGGCACAGGCTCTGCCGAGGGTGCTGTAGACGCCGCCAATATTCTGAAGCCTGCGCTTAGCCGCGGTGAAATTCAGGTTATCGGTGCTACCACTTTGAATGAGTACCGCAAGTACATCGAGAAGGATGCCGC
>CAKVCR010000156.1 GCA_934725835.1 uncultured Odoribacter sp. | reverse complement strand
AATAAGAAGATAAGTTTTTCCAAGCCCGGTAGAATCCGGGCTTGTTTATATCCTCCCTCCTCCCTCCACTAAAAAGGATTCCGTTAAAAGTTTTATTTTAACCGTTATTAAATGATGAATGTTATTGAAAAAACTATTACTCTGGCTGACGGAAGAGTAATTACACTGGAAACAGGCAAATTAGCTAAACAGGCTGATGGTGCTGTCATGGTGAAGATGGGCAATACAATGTTGCTCGCAACAGTA
Source organism: uncultured Odoribacter sp. (assembly GCA_934725835.1). Lineage (GTDB taxonomy): Bacteria > Bacteroidota > Bacteroidia > Bacteroidales > Marinifilaceae > Odoribacter. Next base: position 6,522 of record CAKVCR010000156.1, on the reverse strand, counting down.
GTATCTGCTCAAGAAGCAGGTCCGGACGTGGATTTTATGCCATTATCAGTTGATTATAAAGAAAAATTTGCATCAGTGGGACGTTTCCCAGGAGGATTTACAAGAAGAGAAGGGAAATCTTCTGATTATGAAATCTTGGTTTCTCGTCTAGTAGACCGTGCTCTACGTCCTTTGTTCCCAGATGATTATCATGCAGAAACCTTTGTACAGGTTACCTTGTATTCTGCTGATGAGGAGTCTATGCCGGATGCTCTGGCAGGGTTGGCTGCCTCTGCAGCTATTGCTGTGAGTGATATTCCTTTCCATGGACCGATTTCTGAGGTTCGTGTTGCTCGTATTGATGGAGAATTTATTATTAATCCGACAGCTTCTGCATTGAAACGTGCAGACTTGGATATTATGGTAGGTGCTACTTACGAAAATATCATGATGGTTGAAGGAGAGATGAATGAGGTGTCTGAAAAAGAAATGTTGGATGCCATCAAGTTTGCTCATGCTGCTATTAAAGAACAATGTTTGGTTCAAAAAGAACTAGCAGAAGCTGTAGGAAAAGAAAAACGCATTTATTGTCATGAGGTGAATGATGAAGAATTGCGTAAAGATATATGGGACAAGTGTTACCAGAAAGCATATGATGTTGCTCGCCAATGTAATGCAAACAAGCATTTGCGTGGTGAGTTGTTGGATAATGTACGGGCTGAATATTTAGCGAGCCTAAGCGAAGAAGAGCAGGAAGCAAAGAAGAATTTGGTGGCACGTTATTATCATGATGTAGAGAAAGAGGCTATGCGTCGTATGATTCTAGATGAGGGAGTTCGTTTGGATGGACGTACAACAGAGCAAATCCGTCCTATTTGGTGTGAAGTGGGTTATTTGCCTGGACCTCACGGTTCATCTATTTTTACACGTGGTGAAACTCAATCTTTGTCAACTGTTACTTTGGGTACAAAATTAGATGAAAAGATTGTTGACGAAGCTACTATACAAGGTAAAGAGCGTTTCTTGTTGCATTATAATTTCCCACCATTCTCAACTGGAGAGGCAAAAGCTTCTCGTGGAGTAGGTCGTCGTGAAATTGGACACGGAAACTTGGCTTTGCGTGCATTAAAACCAATGATTCCTACTGATTTCCCTTATACAGTACGTGTTGTTTCTGATATTTTGGAGTCTAATGGTTCATCTTCTATGGCAACTGTTTGTGCTGGTACTTTGGCTTTGATGGATGCTGGTGTACCCATGAAGAAGCCTGTTACAGGTATTGCAATGGGATTAATCACTGATAAAGGATGTGAGAAATATGCTATTTTGTCTGATATCTTGGGCGATGAAGATCATTTAGGAGATATGGACTTTAAAGTTACCGGAACTCGTGATGGTATTACTGCAACTCAAATGGATATCAAGGTAGATGGCTTGTCATACGAAATCATGGAGCAGGCTTTGGAGCAGGCTAAGCGTGGACGTATGCACATCATGGATATCATTACTGAAACAATGCCAGCTCCTCGTGAGGATCTGAAACCTCATGCTCCGCGTATTGTATCTTTGACTATTGATAAAGATCAAATTGGTGCATTAATCGGTCCTGGAGGTAAGATTATTCAAGATATCCAAGAAAAATCAGGTGCTGTTATCAATATAGAAGAGGTAGATAATAAAGGTATCGTAGATGTAGCAGCTTCTAATAAGGAGTCTATTGATAAAGCATTGGTTCGTATTCGTGCAATTGTTGCAAAACCTGAAGTGGGAGAAGTATATGATGGTGTCGTGAAGTCTATCATGCCGTTCGGTGCTTTTGTTGAAATCCTTCCAGGTAAAGATGGTTTGTTGCATGTTTCAGAAATTGACTACAAGCGTATTGAAAATGTAGAAGATGTATTGAAAGAAGGAGATCATATTCAAGTGAAATTATTGGAGATTGATCCGAAAACATCAAAATTACGTCTTTCTCATAAGGCATTGTTGCCTAAGCCAGAAGGTTATCAAGAGCGTAGTGAACGCCCTCGCGGAGAGCGTCCAGAACGTCGTGAACGTGGAGGAGAACGACATGAACGTCGGGAGCGGCCTGAAAAACCGGCTAATCGTCCTGAAAAGTCAGAACAATAAATAATGCGACCCGCCTCTTGTAGGCGGGTTACTTTTTAGGTGGATTTTTCTAATATTTTCGTATCTTTGCAGAAAGAATCTGTCGCGTCGGCAGATACTGTTCATAAAGTATATATAGATATGGAGAATAAATTAGTAGTGGGTATTTCCCATGGAGATGTAAATGGTATAGGCTACGAAGTAATCATAAAAATGATGGCTGAGAACAGAATTTGTGAGGTATGTACACCAATCTTGTTCGGTTCATCCAAAGCAGCTGCTTACCATCGTAAAACGTTGAATATAGAAAATTTTAGTCTGAACAGTATACAGCGTCCGTCAGATGCCAATGCTAAGCGTTGTAATATTATCAATTGTGTGGATGATGCCGTGAAAGTGGATTTGGGACGTGAAACTCAAGAATCTGATGATGCTGCCATGGTTGCATTACGACAGGGAATTGATTATTTGGATAGTAAAGAGATTGATGTTCTAGTGGGTGCTCCTCAAGGATGTGCTTCTTTTGCTCCGGAAGTCGGTTGTCCCTCCTTGTTTGCCAAACATTATGATGTACGTAATGTTATGCCATTATTGGTAGGTGAAAAAATGAAAATCGGTTTTGTGACCAATCATTTGGCTGTAAAAAATATAGCAGATAGTATCACTTTCGGTAACGTTTATAATAAACTACGTTTGTTGGATAGTTGTTTGCAAAATGATTTTACGATATCCAAGCCACGTATTGCTGTGTTGGGTTTAAATCCGCATGTCGGCGAAAATGGAAAATATGGCAACGAAGAAAAGAATGTGATAATTCCGGCTATGGAAAAAGCGCGTAATAACGGCATTATGGCTTTAGGACCTTATTCTCCAGAGGCACTTTTCTGTGGTATGGAATATAGTAAATTTGATGTGATATTGGCAATGTATCATGACCAAGGAATGTTGCCATTTAAGACTATAGAAGGGAATAGAGGTGCTGTATTACTTGCCGGCTTACCGGTAGTGTATACTTCTACTGTCCATGGTATGGCTTATGACATTGTCGGGCAAGGCGTGGCGGATGAATCTGGCTTGCGTGATGCTGTTTATCTGGCAATAGATGTTTACAATCAGCGTAAGTTGAATATGGAACTCTCTGAAAATCCATTACGTCATTATGATATTGCAGCGAATAGTAATGAAAGTGATTTGAATGTAGAACAGATTGCGGGGGTGCAGGAGGAAGAATAAATATAAAGGCTAAGAGATTAAACTCTTAGCTTTTTTAGAATTTTAGGAATATACGTTGTAATGTGACGTTTCTTTTTAGCTTCATATACATCAGCTATTTTGATAATAATTGCAGTTTCTTCAACGCCGCCAAAGCCTGGATTTATGGCAGTACCAAATGTTTTCATTGAAGGAGAAAGACTCATATAGGCATTCACAAGCGGTGGAATATTTTCTCCTAATCCGCGAACATAGTGAGAAAGAATTTTATAGTCTTCGTTATAATTTCCATTGGTGAAAATTTGTTCCATTTGTTGCTCGTTGATGTCAATAGGCAATGGTTTGATTGGAGTGACCAGATTTTCCTTGTCGCGGAAATACTTCTTCATAAAATAAAGAATCATGTTACGCGCTTGAATATTAAAACTTGTATACATAGTGACTTTCCCGAAGAAATATTCAATTTCTGGATGATCCACGGTTAATGCTCCCAGACCGTCCCATAAGTTGTCAAGTGCAAACATTGATTTACTTCCCATACGGGTTGACTGATAGAGAGGATGTACAAATGAACGTCCTAATTCAATCATTTTAGGCAAATATTCCTTTTTAAATTGCTCTGAAAAACGGAATAATTCAGTTGTTGCCAGATAGGGCTCTCCTTCTGCATTACACCTTAGATGATCGCATATAATAAAACGATAACCACCCAAAATCGCTTGCTCTTGTGGATCCCAAACAATGAGTTGTTGGTAAGGTGTATCGGGTGCAATATCAAATTCATCGATATCAATTTCTTTGCCTGTACCTCCGCCTGCACTGCGGAAAGTCAGTTCTCGTATACGACCTACTTCGCGCATTAATTGTGGTGCCGTATGAGCATCAAATATGTAAATCTCATTCCCTCCCTTATTGGTCTTCCGTACAAAACGGTCCTCTGTAAGTTCGGCTATAAGTTTTTCTTTTTCAACAGGGTATATGACAGGTTGCATATCTGGGATGTTTTGAATTGTAACTATTTTTCAATTGCATTCTACAATTTTCTTCAAAGTGTAAATATACATCTTTCTGGTGGATTTTATATGCAAACAATTAAAAATATGTGATATAGTCTTTCCGTTTTGAAGTTTTTTTGTATCTTCACGAACTCAAAAAAGAATGAGTGTATTTATGAGAACTTTATTGAGTTTTATAAAGATAATATGTTGGGTAATTTGTTGTGTATTTACTTTTATATCGTGTGACACTTCTAATTCTGTGCCAAAGAATATAGAACGCACTGTATTAGTATATATGGCTGCAGATAATAACTTGAATAGCTATAGTAGTACTAACATACATTTGATGTTGCAAGGCATGAAAAATGTAGAGGGGAGGCTTGTCATTTATTTGGATCCTGCGAATGATGTACCTCATTTGATGGTGATAGAAGGAGCACCTAATCCAAAATTGGATACATTAGCTACTTATTCAGAAGAGAATTCAGCTTCACCGGAGGTCTTAAGAAGAGTGATTGGAGATATGAGAAATTTATATCCTTCAAATTCGTATGGATTAATTCTGTGGTCGCATGGAATGGGTTGGTTGCCCTCAAATCATAATTTTAATCGTTCATATACTGCAGGAGCTGTAAGATATACAAATTTGCCGACCAAATACTTTGGGCAAGATACTCATCCAGGGAATGGAACAAAAGAAAGTTTTATAGAAACGGATGAATTGACTGCGAGTATTTTCGGACATTTCACTTTTATCATGTTCGACGCTTGTTTTATGGGGGCTGTTGAGGTGCTGTATGGATTGCGCGATTATGCTGATTATTTTATTGTTTCTCCGGCAGAAATTCTTGCCAACGGCTTCCCTTACGACAAAATCGTTCCTTGGTTATGGGGAGAAGAGAAGGATTTAAAAAGAGTTTGTGCTGAATTTTTTAATTATTACAATACCTATTATGACCCGAATCAATTAGGTTATAATTCAGCAACGGTTGCTTTGGTGAAATCGTCAGAATTGCAGCGTTTGGCAGAGTTGACTGCCGAGATTGTAGGAGAGAGTAAAGAAATTACATCGACTGAGGTGTGGAGATATCCTTTAAGTATGTCTTCTCTGCCGAATGTATTTTATGATTTGGGCGATTATATAAATACTTATGGGAATGATGTTCAACGCTCTGCTTATAAGCGACAGTTGGATAAAACAGTGGTATTTAAAGCTACCACACCCACTTTTTTTGGACAACCTATTCCTTCTGATAAGTTTAGTGGTTTATCTGTGTACATACCACAGACTCGTTGGGCAGACATGAATAAAATATACAACAGGTTGGAGTGGGCACGTATGGTTTATGGAGAATAGAGTAATGAATCGTAGAATTTTACAATTAGCAATTCCTTCTATTATCTCGAATATTACAGTCCCTTTATTAGGTATGGTGGATGTTGCTATTGTTGGGCATTTAGGGACACCTGCATATATTGGTGCCATTGCGATAGGAGGGTTATTGTTCAACATACTCTATTGGAATTTCGGTTTCTTGCGAATGGGGACAAGTGGATTGACTTCGCAGGCTTATGGTCGGAAGGATGCTGCTGGAGAGATACGGGTATTGGTACAGGCTATCAGTGTAGCTTTACTGTCGGCTGTTGGTATTCTATTATTGCAGTATCCGGTTGAGAAATTGGCTTTGGGATTGTTGGATACAAGTGTTGAAGTTGAGCAGTATGCTGTTTCATACTTCCGTGTTTGTGTTTGGGGTGCACCGGCTGTTTTGTCATTGTATTGCTTCAAGGGGTGGTTTATAGGAATGCAAAATTCTCGTTTCCCTATGTATATAGCCATTGCAGTGAATATTATAAATATATTGTGTAGTCTCTGCTTTGTGTTTGTATTTGGAATGAAAGTAGAGGGAGTAGCATTAGGTACCGTGGTTGCAGAGTGGTCTGGTTTAGGTATCGCATTGGCATTATGGAAAAAGAAATATGGTTCTTTGCGTTTTCAGTTGTCCTTGCGCTCCAGGCTTTGGTTTGGGGGAATGCGGCATTTCATTGCAGTAAATCGTGATATTTTTTTGCGGACACTTTGCTTGATAGTTGTGACTACATTTTTTACCTCGACCGGGGCTCGACAGGGCGATGTTATATTGGCCGTCAACACATTGTTGATACAGCTATTTACGCTCTTTTCTTATATTATGGATGGTTTTGCCTATGCGGCAGAGGCTTTGAC